>URDI01000035.1:0-22219 GCA_900546475.1 uncultured Collinsella sp. | reverse complement strand
TTGTCGCAGCCCCGACCCGCGGTCACGAGCGGGGGCTCCTGTCGTTTCCGTGCCCCTGGATTGGGTCATAGTGTCTGACGTTGCCAAAACATCGGCGTTGCTGGGCCGGCACTTGGGGACGTTCCTTTTCTGCCGGCACCTGGGGACACTCCTTGTTGGGGTGGTCATTGGGGACGTTCTTAAATGACTACTCAGGATGAGCGTCCAAAAAACCGCGCTCGTTCGATTGGCGCATGTCTACGCAGCGTAGGTTGTCGAGCCTGGCCTTCAAATGGATACTGACTGTCGAACCGGTTCACTCCATTTCTTCAACTTGATTGGACAGCCCATGAACCAGACACGGCAAACCAATGCTTCCCATACTTTTTTGGCAGCGCATGCCATCAAGCGGCTGCGCGAAGAGCGCGGCCTCACCCAGCGCGCCCTGGCGGAAAGCCTTGGCGTGACCGATAAAGCCGTCAGCAAGTGGGAATCCGGCCGCGGCCTTCCTGACATTTCCCTCGTTGAGCCTTTGGCCCAGAGACTCGGCATAAGCGTGGCTGAGCTTTTGGCTGGTGACATTCGGGCTAACGCCAACCGTGCAGGCAATATGCTCAAAGGCGTCTTTTACGTTTGCCCTATCTGCGGAAACGTTGTGCACGCGCTCGGAGAAGGCAGCTTTAGCTGCTGTGGCTCCACGATGTTTCCCCAGGAGGCCGAAGAGCCGGACGCGGACCATGCCTTTTCCATCGAGCGCATCGAGGACGATTGGTACGTCACGCTCGATCATCCCATGACCAAGGATTACTACATTAGCTTTGTGGCATATGCGACTATGGACGGCATCTGCTTTAAGAAGCTCTATCCAGAGCAATCGGTGCAGCCGCGCTTCCATATTACCGGGCGCGGCAGAATATTTCTTTACTGCAACCAACACGGACTCTTTACGTCGCTGACGCCTCGCAAATAACGGCTGTCTATCCGCCCTCCTCATGCGTTCCCAGGGGACCCAAAATGAGCGTGGATAATCTCCCGGTTTTGGCTCGGTGACGGCCTCAAAGTGGGAGATTGTCCACGCTCGTTAGTTAAGCGTCCAAAAATCCACGCTCGTCGCTACTTGAGCCCGGGCAGGCGGGTGTAGGGAAACGATTGCTCCAGGAACTCGGAGCAGCGGGCGTAGTCTTTGGCAAAGTAGCTGCTGTAGAGCGAATCGAGCACGTATTGCACGGCGATGTGGCACGCGAACTGTGTGATGCGGTGCGTCATGCTCTCGTGGTCGCTCACCGTGAGGTAGGCGGCAAAGCCGGGGTGAATACGCGCGCAATGAGGCGTGCCGATGACGATGGCCGGGACATGCCGACTGCTGATGATCGGCAAGATGTCCTTGAGGTTGGGGGCAAGGCCGCTGTAGGAGATAGCGATTGCCACATGGTCGGGGCCCGAGGCAAGCGCCGTGCGCACCTGGGCTTCGGCATTGTCGTGGCACGTCGCACTTTTACCGTCGGAGAGTAGGCGATCGCGGAACATTCCTGCTGGATAGAGGTTGTGCGAGCCCGTGAAAATATCGACCCGTCGGGCGTTCGCGATGAGCTTGGCGGCGTAGTCGAGCTGTGCGGGGTCGAGCAGCTCCTGCGTCTCGGCCAGCGTAGTCTGGTAGAGTCCTTCCATACGCTCCATGACCTGCGCGGGGGTGGACGTAGCATCGAAGGGAAAGTCGATGTCCACGTCGCGACGGTTTCCCGCCTCAGTTGTCAAGCGAATAAGCTCGACCTTGAGATCCTTGAAGCCCTCGAGGCCGAGCTTTTTGCAAAAACGGTGCACGCTCGCAACGGAAACGTTGGTGCGCGCGGCAAATTCCTTAATAGAAAGCCCGCGGATGTCCTCGCCGATGGCAAGGGCCGCAATGCCGAGTTGTTGCTCGGTGGGGGTGAGGCCCTGCGCCTCGGTAATCTTGCGTTTGATATCCATGCGAACTCCCACACTTGCCAAACCTGGCAAAAAGGAACGGGTTTATTTTGGCACGTTTCGGTCGGTATCAGGAAGTGTCAGGGACGGGGCGGCGGCGGTCCGTGGGCGCGAAAAGAAGTGTCGGGTTTGGCGCGCCCGCTTCTGCCCGTTCCGTGCGCAGACGATACTCGGCTTATCGAGGGTTAATCGACAATATGAGAACCACTGGGGAAAAGGTTTTGGGAAGGGCTTGAAAGGGCTTGCGATTCGAGCCCTCGCCTTAGTATTTTGGCCATTTGGCACTATAATCACCATAGGCATGCGCATAACGTTGCGCTGAATCAAGAGGAGAAAACGTATGGGTCTGTTTGACATGTTCAAGAAGAAGGCTGAGCCCGCGGCTGCCGCTGCTCCGGCCTCCATCTCTGCTTCTGCCGGCGCCGACGTGCTGTGCTCGCCCGTCAAGGGCAAGGTCATCAAGATGGCCGACGTGCCCGATCCCGTCTTTGGTGGCGAGGTTCTGGGCAAGGGCTGCGCCGTGTGGCCCGAGGACGATCTGGTCTACGCTCCCTGCGACGGCAAGGTGACCGTCACCATGGGTCACGCCGTGGGCCTGCAGTCCGATAGCGGCATCGAGGTTCTGGTGCACGTTGGCGTCGATACCGTCAACATGAACGGCGACGGCTTCGAGGGCTTCGTCAAGGCCGACGATGTCGTTAAGGCTGGCCAGCCCATGCTCAAGATCGACCGCGCCAAGATCGCCGCTGCCGGCTACAAGGACTGCGTCGTCGTGGCTGTGTCCAACACCGCCGAGTTCGCCGACGTCGAGCTCGCCGTCGAGGCTGACTCCGCTGTCTCCGCTGGCGATGCCATCGTCAAGGTCGTCCGCAAGTAGTCTGCGGCAACATAAGGGTGTTTTGGGGTGGTCGGGTTATCCGGCCGCCCTTTTTTATTGCAATGCGGCGGAACGTTTTATTGCGCGTTGGGCGGACCGGTAAACCGTTCGGACGTTAAATCGAGCCGACTGCGCCTTTGCTTTGCCGGGGGTGTTCGTTATCGGCTAGTATGGCCTTATTGTTACGACGCGCACCGCGTCGGGAAGCGCGGTGCCGCTTGTTGGGAGGAATGTCATGAAGAAGAAGCTGCTGCTTGCGCCCCTGATGGCTGTTCTGGTCGCGTGCGTGGTTGTGCTTTCCGGCTGCGGAGGTCCTTCGGTTGAGGAGCTCATCACCGAGGATCTTACGACGCAGTTTGACGAGGTCAAGAACGGCGGCGACGACTTCCTCGCCGGCCTGGAAGAGGCCTCGGGCGACGAGTTCGAGCAGCTGGGCATCGATCCCAAGGAGTACGCCAAGAGCTATCTCGAGGGTTTTGACTACAAGATCGGCGATGTGACGGTCGACGAGGACAAGGGCACCGCGACTGCCGATGTCACCATTACCTGCAAGTCCATGAACAAGATCGTTGAAGATTTCGCCACCCAGTATCAGGAGAAGATCGCGGCGCTCGATACGATGCCTTCCGAGGACGACCTGTACAAGATGGCCGGCCAGGTCATGGTCGACGTGACCAAGGCCGCTAAGACCAAGGACACCAAGGTTGCCTTCAAGTACACCGCCAATGACGATGGCGAGTGGTCTGCTGACGATTCCGCAACCACCGAGATGATGAATGCAATGATGAACTAGGGGAGTTACGCGGTAGTTCGTTGCGGCGTTTTACCAAACGCCGTAACTGCCCGACGCTGCGCGGGCACCAGAGCGACAACTTGTCATTCAAAGAGGACGGCATGACCAGAAGGTCTATACCGTCCTCTTTTCATGCCAATTTGTTCGCACTGGTGCCCGCTCGCTGCCCGTCCTCTACCTGCGGCGTTGCCATGGTAGTCATTGAGGCGGCACTTGGGGACGTTCCTTTTCTGCCGGCAGTTGGGGACACTCCTTGTATCAACGCCGTATCAAATGCTCGGGAAAATGCGACCCGGTTTTTTGGCCGAATTCCGGGTCGCGGTTTCCGGATGGGGCGGGTTGCGGAAACCGCGACCCGGAATATTGCTCTGAAACGGGATACGGTTTCCCCGACGCGCCTCAAACGGAAAGTGCATCCCATTTCGGAGCTCCAAAACGGGATGCACTTTCCGCGTGGAAGAATTGTCGCAGCTGCGTTAAGCGGTGTCGCTCGCTACTCGCCCAAGATTAGCTCGGCGAGTTCGTCCTGCGTATCTACCACGTAGTCGGCGCCGGCGGCTTCCAGCTCTGCGCGGCCGCGGAAGCCCCAGCTGACGCCCGCGCTCTTAAGGCCGGCGTTGTGGCCGGTCAGAACATCGACATTCGAATCGCCCACATAGAGCGTGGTTGCCGGATCGGCGCCCAGCTCTTTCATCACATGCAACGTGACGGGTGCCTCGGGCTTGGGCGGAAATGCGCCCACACGGCCCTGTACCAGCGCAAAGCGATCGGGGCCAAAGTATTTCTCGATAAGCGGGGCTGCCGAAATATGATCCTTGTTGGTGAGCACGGCAAGCTGAACGCCCGCTGTGCGCAGACGGTCGAGCATCTCAATCGTGCCGGCGTAGGGTGAGGTGTGGTCCTCCTTGTGCTCGCCGTAATAGGCCCTAAACTCGGCAAGCGTCTGCTCAAACATACGGCCGTCGCCCGCATACTCGGCGGGCATAAAGCGCTCGACCAGCTTGAGCATGCCGTTTCCCACCTTGTAGCGGTACTCGTCTACGGCAAACGTGGGCCAGCCGTGCATCTCGCAGGTATGGTTGCCGGCGGCCGCCAGGTCCTCGAGCGTGTTGAGAATGGTGCCGTCCAGGTCAAAGATCACATGGGAAAAAGCTGCTGCCATGGGTGCTCCTGCCGCTTGAGTTGTAAAACGCACCCCATGATACTGGGCATGCGTGCCGGGCATGTTTGGAATCTGAATATCTTTAATAGCCCTGAGCCTTTGTCGTTAGCAAATCCTCGGCAGCTGCTCTCCTACGAGCATGTCGAGGATGCGGGTCGAGCCCCAGCCGGTGCGCACGCGCACGGCGGGACGGGCGCCCTCGGCAAGTGGCAGCACGCGACCGATGATGGCGGCATTCTCGCCGTAGCGCGCGGCGCGCATGGCGGTTAGCGCGGCATCGGCCTGCTCGGCCGGCACCACGGCAACCATCTTGCCCTCGTTTGCTACCTGCAGCACATCATAGCCGAGCATCTCGCAGGCTGCCTGCACGTCGGGGCGCACGGGCACAGCATCCTCGTCGACTTCCATGGCAACGCCGCTGGCCTGAGCAAACTCGTTGAGCGTCGAGGCCAGGCCACCGCGCGTGGGATCGCGGAAGCAGCGTGTGTCGGGTGCTGCGGCAAGCACATTGGCAATCAGGTGGTTGAGCGGCGCGGCGTCGCTTTCGATGGTGCTCGAAAACGCCAGACCCTCGCGTTGGCTCATGATGGCGATGCCGTGGTCGCCCAGTGTGCCCGACACCAGAATGACGTCGCCGGGGCGGCAGTTGGCGCCGCTGAGCGCCACACCCGCGGGTACCTCGCCCACGCCGGCGGTATTGATGTAGACGCCGTCGGCCCCGCCGCGCTCAACCACCTTGGTGTCGCCCGTGATGATCGCCACGCCCGCCTCGCGCGCCGTCTCGGCCATGGTCTGCACGATCTGACGCAGCTTATCCATGGGATAGCCCTCTTCGAGGATAAAGCCGCACGATAGGTAGCGCACGTTGGCGCCTGAGGTCGCGACGTCGTTGACGGTTCCGCACACGGCGAGGCGGCCGATGTTGCCACCGGGGAAGAACTGCGGCGAGACTACAAAGCTGTCGGTCGACATGGCGATGCGCCCGCTCGCGGGCAGCGCGGCGACGCCGGCATCGTTGCCCTCGAGCAACTCGGGCGACCCAAAGGCATCCAAAAAGACCTCATCGATGATGCGTTTCATCATCTGTCCGCCAGAGCCGTGACCCAGTAGGACGGTGCTATCGGTGATGCTATGGGACATATCCAAAACTCCAATCGTGGGTGGTGCCAGTATGCGGGTGTGTTCGGGCTAGTCGCGGTAGCGGTAGTACGCCGCGCAGCTGCCCTCGGAGCTCACCATACACGGTCCGACGGGGTGCTCGGGCGTGCAGGTGCGGCCAAAGAGCGGGCAGCTGCTCGGCGTAATGGCCCCGCGCAGCACGTCGCCGCAGCGGCACCCACGCGGCTCGACCGTCGTCTCAACGGGCACGTCAAAGCGAGTGCGGGCATCAAAGCGCGAGAACTCGGGGCGGATGGAAAGGCCCGAGTTGGCAATCGGTCCCAGCCCGCGCCACGTGGTGTCGCACGGCTCAAATACCTGCTCGACCAGATGGCGCGCTACGGGATTGCCGTCCGCATTGACGCCACGGCGGTAGGCGTTGTCGATTGCGGGCCTGTGCTCGACAATCATCTGGACCAGCATGCAGATGCCCTGCAGAATATCGACCGGCTCAAATCCCGTGACCACGCCCGGGGTATCGAACTCGTCGACCAAAAAGCTAAAGGGCGCCAAGCCCGTGATGGTAGCGACGTGACCAGGAAGGATAAAGCCGTCGATGGTCGTCTCGGGGTCGTTGGAGATCGTACGCAGAGCCGGCGGCGTGGTCTTGTGAGCACAGTAGACCGAGAAGTTCTGGAGCCCGCGCGCGTCGGCCTCCAGGATAGCGGCGGCAATGGTGGGCGTTGTGGTCTCAAAGCCGACGCCCATAAAAATGACCGGGCGTTCGGGATTTTGCTCGGCAATGTCGAGTGCGTCGAGCGGAGAGTAGACGATGCGGATGTCGCGCCCCGCCGCCTTTTGCGCGGCAAGCGAGGTGGACGATCCGGGCACGCGCATCATGTCGCCAAAGGTGGTGATGATGGCGCCGTCCATGTTGGAAAGCGCGATTGCGTGATCGATGTCGCGGTTGGCGGTGACGCAAACGGGGCACCCCGGGCCGCTTAACAGTTTGAGTCCCGTCGGCATAATGGAGCGAAAGCCATAGCGGCCAATGCTCACGGTATGCGTACCGCAGACTTCCATAAGGTTGATGCTGCGGCTGCCGACAAGCTCATGAATACGATCGATGAGCTCGCGAGCCAGCCTGGGGTCGCGAAATGCCGAAAAGTCGATACCGGAGCGCGCCGGCTGTCCGGCCGCCACTAGTATGCCTCGGCCGGATTGCTGGCCAGTTGGTCTTCTTCGGCCAGTTCGGTCATGGCGTTAACGAGCTCGAGCGTTTCTTGCGCTTCCTGCTCGTCGACGATCTGGATGCCAAAGCCGGCGTGTACGAGAATATAGTCGCCAACCTGCGCCGTCGGTACGAGACGCAGCGAAACGGGGCGCTCGATGCCCATCATGTCGACGGTCGCCTTAAGGTCGTCGTCGCGTTTGACCACTTTACCGGGAACGGCAAGGCACATAATGTTCCCCTTTTATACGTTTTGCGCTGGATAGGCGCCTAATTACCCATCAGTTGATGGTAGCGCTCGCGGGAGTCACGAGCAAACGCGTTACACCTGTGAGACGGCGGCGCGCAGGCTGGCAAAACAGCCTATCGCGATGCTGTCTGCGCGAGGCGAGCGCGAGCGATGGCGGCCTGACCGTAGGCGATGCAGCCGTCGTTGACGGGCACGGCGTGGGGGGCCAAGACGGCAAGACCGGCGTCTTTGAGTTCGTGGGTAAGGAGCTGAAGCAAAAGTCGGTTCATGAACACACCGCCCGAGAGCGCGACGGTATCGAGGTCTTCACGGACGCAGATCTCGCTTGCGATGCGGGCCGACGCGCGTGCGATGGTGACATGGAAGTCGAGCGCGAGCTTGCCGGCGGGCACGCCGGTCCTGATTCCCTCCAAAAGCGCCTCAAAAAGCGGTCTGGAGTTCAGAACATGGAAGTCGTCCGGACGGGATGATTCGGTTACGGAAAAGCTGGCCATATTGCCGGTGGGGCAGGCACTTTCACTGCTGAACGCGCGCCAGGCGGCGGCTTCGAGTTCTATGGCAGGCTCGCCCTCGTAGGTTGCCTTGTCGCAGATGCCCAGAATTGCTGCCGCGGCATCAAAGAGACGCCCCATGCTGCTGGTGCGCGGGCTGTTGATGCCGTGCTCGATCATGGTGGCTGTCACGCTGCGCGTTTGCTCGTCGAGGCTGCCCAAAAGCCGAGCGGCGCCTGGGTGCTCGAGCAGACCGAGCTCACTGAGCAGGGCAAAGGCGTTGCGGCGGGCGTCGCGCACGGAGGCCGCCCCGCCGGGGAGCGCCCAGGTGAGCAAATGCGCGGCGCGCTCAAAGCCGCCAAGGCCGGCAACAAGAAACTCGCCGCCCCAAATGGTCCCATCGGTACCGGCGCCGGTGCCGTCAAAGGCGATGCCAAGGACGCGCGCGTCGGTTGTAAGCTGGCCCGCGGCGATAGCCTCGGCCATTACGCTCGCGATATGCGCATGATGGTGCTGCACCTCGACGAGCGGCAGATTGTGCTCCCGTGCCTGCTCGCGCGCCCACTGGCTCGATAGATAGCTGGGGTGCAAATCGCAGGCCAAGGCGGCGGGCGCCAAGTCAAAGAGATCTTCCAAGCGCGTGCGCGCGGCGTTCCAGGCATCGAAGGTCCCGCCGTTTTCAACATCGCCGATATGCTGCGACACAAAACAGGTTGCCTCGCCGTTCGTCCCTTCGCGCGTGAGCGCAATCGTGGCCTTTTGTTGTGGCCCGCAGGCGAGCACGCAGGACGGAGCGCCGTCGAGCGCCGGCAACGGCAGCGGCTGGGGTGCATATCCGCGGGCACGGCGCACGGGCATAATGGCGCCGTTGACCACGCGCACCACGGAGTCGTCGTAGCGCGAGAGGATCGCGCGGTCGTTGCCGAGTAGCGCATCAGCAATGCCGGCGGCAACGAGGCGCTCCCAGGCAAGATCGTCATCGGTCTCGATGGGCTCTTCGCTCGGGTTTCCGCTGGTCATGACGAGCGCGTGCATACCGCGGGCTTCTGCCACGGCAAGCAGCAGATGCTGAAGCGGGGTGTAGGGGAGCATAACGCCAAGCTCGGGCAGGTCGTGCGCGACGGACGGTGCGAGTACGAGGGCGTCGGGAGAATCGCCGTCGCTCCCGCAAACAGCACGCCGGCGCAGCAGCACAATGGGGCGAATGCTGCCGGCCAGCAAGCCGCGCTCAACGTCGTTGACATGGCACAGGCGTTCAACGTCGGCAAGGTCGCGCACCATAACGGCAAGCGGCTTGTTGCTGCGGCGTTTGCGGCGGCGAAGCTCGGCTACCGCCTGCTCGTTGGAGGCGTCGCATGCCAAGTGAAATCCGCCCAGTCCCTTGATAGCGACGATACCGCCACAGGCCAGCAGCTCAACACAGCGGTCGATAATGGCGTCGCTGGTCTCGCGCGTGGTGCCGACGGCCAGCGGCGCGGCGGCTTCACCCGGCTCATCGCCCACGCTCGCTTCGCGCCACATGATATGCGGACCGCAATCAAAGCAGGCATCGGGTTGCGCGTGAAAACGCCGGTCGAGTGGGTCGGCATACTCCGCGGCGCACTTGGGACACATGGGAAAACAATCCATCGACGTGGCCGCTCGGTCATACGGCAGCGATCGGATGATGGTAAAGCGTGGGCCGCAGTTAGTGCAGTTGATAAAGGGGTAGTGATAGCGTCGGTCGGCGGGATCGAACAGCTCGCGCAGGCAATCGTCGCAGGTGGCGATATCGGGCGAAACGAGCGTGGTGTGCGCGGTCTGGTCCTGCGATGCTACGATGCGAAAACCCTCTTCATTGGCGGCATCCCAACCGTTGGCTGCCAGGTCCACAACCTCGACATGCTCTACGCGGGCTGCCGCAGGCGCATGCTCAGAAAGCGCGGCAACAAAAGCATCGAGCGCACCGGCCAGAGCATGCGCTTCGATATGCACGCCGTCGCCCGCGTTGAGCACCCATCCGCAAATGCCATGCGCCATGGCCTCGCGATACACAAACGGCCGCATGCCAACGCCCTGCACAATGCCCGTTACATGAATATGCACATGCCGCATGCGACACCCCTCATCAAAACCGACCAAATAGGGACAGGTGCGCTACAGCCCCAGGCTCTGCTTGGTGGCGGCGCACGTGAGCTCGCCGTGCTTAACGCCGCGCAGGCCCAGCAGACGGTCGGCCAGCTCGTAGACGCGCTCGCCGCGACCCTTGAGCGCCAGAATCTCTAAGCAGTTGTGGTGATCCAGATGCACGTGCATGGTCGATACGATTTCGTCGGTGTAGTCGTGCTGCACTTCGTCCAGACGGCGCGTCAGGTCGCCGGTATGGTGGTCGTAGATCATGGTGAGCGACCCGATAACATGCTCATCGGGCGTGCGCATCTGCTCCTTGGCGATCGAGGCGCGAATCAGGTCGCGCACGGCCTCGGAGCGGTTGGCCACGTCGCCGCGGCGCGCGATCTGTTCGTCAAAACGGCGCAGCAGGTCGTCCGGTGCGGTAACCGAAAAGCGGACCAGCTCGGAGCCGGAGCCACTACAGTGGCAGCCTGCGTCACCGTCCGCCCCGTGCGGATGCTCGTGCTCGTACCCGCAGCCGTGCTCGTGTTCGGCCACGTTACACCAGCTTCACGGAGCCGACGGAGTTGTGGTCGGCCTCGATGGCCTCTTCGTAGCCCTCGAGTGCGTCGTGGGCCTCGTGCAGCGCGGCCATGGCTGCCTCGAGCTTGGCGCCGATGCGCTCCATGTCAAAATTCTCGGTCGCATGCAGCAACTGATGGCTCCACTCGTGAGCGAGCTCGATGGTGTCGTCGACCTGCTTGACGCTCATGGCAAGCTGGCTCATGTTCATTCCAACATCATGCATGGGAAATCTCCTTGTGTGGACGGTAATCCAGTGATTCAGATTTTACTACGCCCGCTCTGCGCGCCGCTGCATAAGAAAACGGGTGCGAGTCTGTGCGACTCGCACCCGTTCACTGGGGGCTGTTTGTAACTACCATACTATCCATGGTCGCACGCGCCGCACCCGGCAGTCCGGCGAGCGGTGCAAAACCGCTCATGGACGGCGGGCAAGTAACAAGCGTATTACAGATGCTTCTCCAGCAGCGCCTGCAGCCTCGCCTTGGGCAGAGCGCCAACCGAGCGGTCAATCTCCTCGCCGTTCTTAAACACAATCAGCGTGGGGATGCTCATGACGCCATACTTCATGGCCAGGTCCTGGTTGTCGTCGACGTTGCATTTGGCAACGGCAAGCTTGCCCGCCAGCTCATCGGCTACCTCGTCCACGATGGGCGAGAGCGATCGGCAGGGCCCGCACCAGGGCGCCCAAAAATCGACCAGCACGGGCAGGCTGTCGTTAACGATGGAATCGAAGTTCTCGGGGGTAATCTGCTTAATGTCAGCCATGGTGACCTCCATAATACGACGCGGCTCGGCCGCGTAAAACTCAGTACGACCGTGCTTATACCCAGCCGCCCGCAAAGCAACCACTCGCGGGCAGCTCTTTTATATAATGGTGGGCACGCAAACGATTGGAGAGCGCATGTCCACGTCACAAAGCCAGAAAAAAGAAGCCATCGCCCAGGCGGCCGAGCAGGAGCTCACATCGCTTGCGGTCCGTGGCGTGCGCATCGTGGGTAACGCGTGCTCGCCGATCGTGCTGGTCAAAGGCGATTTGGACGAGGCCGAGCGTTCGGGCGGCGAGCTGGCTGCCGGTCCGGACGGTGCTGCGCTGCGCAAGGCGCTTGGGGCCATCGGCTACGCGCCCGAGGATTTTTGCGTGCTGGCAAGCGTCGCCGGCACAGGTGACGGAGCGGTCGCGGTGGGCGAGACTCTGCCGTGCGAGCTGTTCCGCGAGGCGCTTGAGGCTCTGGATCCCGAGGCGGTGCTGCTGCTCGATAACAGCGCGGCCGATGTCATGCGCGAAACCTACGCCGATATGCTCGTGGCGATTGATGACTTCGACACCGCCATGCTCAAGCCCGGCCTGGTCGCCCATGTGCAGGGCCGCCGCGTGCTCGCGCTCGATGGCTTTGAGGCGGCGCTGACCGACAAAGCGGCCAAGCAGCGCATGTGGGCCTACATCAAGCAGCTGACCCCGGCGGTCGCTCCACTGTAGCGGATCGGCACCGGCGAGCGATTGCCTGGCGGGCGAGGCGCGCCGCGAGATCGGCGCCGTACTTCTACATCACAGCGCGCAGCTCAAACCGATCGCCGTTAATGCGGAACTGGCAGTTGCCGTTCATGCGCTCCACGGCAAGTTTGATGCTCTTGGTTCCAAAGCCGTGGCCCGCATGCCGGGTCACGGGCATGCCGTCGACCATGCGCGGCGCGCGGTCAAACGTGTTGGAAACTAACAGCAACAGCTGGCCGTCCTCAAGTCGCAGGTCAAGGTCAACGAATCGCTTTCCTTGGGGTGCGGCGCTTGCGGCGGTGATAGCGTTTTCCAAGGCATTTGAGAGCACGCTAAACAGGTCGGCGTCACCTACGTGGACGGTTTCGGGTACGGCGGCGCGCAGGTTGGCGGTAATGCCGTTTCTATTGATATCTGAGTTGAATGACGAAAGCGCGATGTTTACGGTCTCGTTGGCGCAGAAGCGGCGTACGGCGGTGCGGTCGCCGGCTTCGCAGAGTTCGTCGATGCGTTTGAGCGCCTCGTCGGTGTGGCCCTCCTCAATTAAAGCCGCCAGGCCGCGTAGGAAGTGGCGCATATCGTGGCGAAGAATCGACAGCTCGCGCCCAGATTGACGCCAAGCCTCGAGCTCTTTGATGGCGGCGCTGTCGCGGGTTTCGAGCATCCAACGCTCTCGCTCGGCGGTTTCCTTTTCTTCGTATTCGCGCAGGTAAACGGCAAGAAACATAAGATAGAAGGCACAGAGCGCAAATGCCAAAAGCTCAACCGTCACCACCGAGCCCGAGTGGAACAGCGTGGTGTAGACGTTGGTGGCATAGTCAAAGACGTAATAGACGAGCGGCAGGATTAATAGGATGCCCAGCTCGGTGGGGCTTTTAATCGCCAGGCGGGGTCCAATGTCGCCGGCCCAATGCAGCAGGACGGCAAAGACGCCGAGCGTGGTCGCGATGCGCGCCAGATAGTACGCGATCTGCGAATCGGTTGCGGCAAAGGCGGCGATGCCCATCCAGTTGCTGAACTGACAGCTCAGATAGGCGCTGGTGACGCCCAATGCCGCGAGCAGCGGGCTCAGACGGTAGCGCGCACACAGGTAGACGGTAAGCGGCAGGTGCACGACGAGCGGATAGACCTGACGGGCAAAAAGCTCTCCGCCAACGACATTGGCGATCGAAAAGGCAGCGCCGGTTGCGGCTCCGACCCCCACCAACTCGAGTGCATGGCGTCGATTGATTTCGATACCGCATAGCGCCGCCGAGGCAAAGACGCCAAAGAGTAGCGTTGTGGCGTGGTGGATTGCCCAAAGGACCATTTCGACCGAGGAGATCATCAGCGTCTCCCGCCCTCGAAGCGCACCGCAAAGTAGGCGTCTTGGAACCCCTGCTTGCTGCTGCGCGACAGCGGAATGCACGCGCCGGAGCGCATGACGATGTCCGTGCGATCGAAGTGGTCGATGTTGCGCAAGTTGACCTGGTAGCTACGGTGGCATTTAAAGAAGGTGGCATTTTGCACCAAACGGTCCTCGACGCTGCGGAACGACTCGAGTGCCTCGATATCGCGTCCGTCGCGCAGGTGGAAGACCACGTGCTTGTTGCGCGCCTCGGCATATTCGATGTCGGACAGGCGCAGGGCGTGGTAGCCAAAGGACGTTTTGATCACGAGCTCGTCGGTTGCCGCCGGGCGCATGCTCGAAAGTTCGTCGAGTAACTGCGCCAGGCGTTCGTAAGTCACGGGCTTGAGCAGATAGTCGAAGGCGCGGACCTCGTAGGACTCCAGTGCAAACTCGGGCGACGAGGTGAGGAACACCAGGCGCACGGCGGTGTCGGCCTGGCGCAATTCGCGTGCGGTGTCCATGCCGTTGACGAGCGGCATGATCATGTCGAGCAGGATGATGTCGGCGCGCGACGCGGCATGGCGCGCCAGCAGGTCCTCGCCGCGCGTAACGAGCGCAACATCGACCGCCGTGCCCGTCTCGATCGACCAACGGTCGATCATCCGGTGCAGTCTATCTAGAAAAGCGACGTCATCGTCGCAGGCAATAATCTTGAGCATTCTGAGCCCCCTTAGTAGTTCGATTTTGCCACATTGGGCGCGGACCACTCGCGGGGGAGCGCCCGTTCGTGCCTCACGGTGCGCAACTCGCGCCGAGCGGTATTGCGGTGGCGAAAGATGCCTCCTGCGCTATCGAGAGCCCGGCTATCCTCAGCTTGCCAGTTCGAAAATGGACCTGCCGCATGATTGAATCTTTATTTCAACTTTACACCTAGGTTTACAGCTGTCTTGTCAGCTGTAAACCTAGGTGTCATACTAAAGCCCCAAGATTCGCTAAAAGAGAGGGGCCTTGATGGCACAGAGCGCGAACATGGATGCGTCGGAGCTTGCACGCGATATCGCGGCCGGCCTGGCATCGGCAACGACGGCAACGGAGCGCGCGGCATTGGTGCCCGCAGAGCTCGTCGAGGCCATTCAGCAACTTAAAACCCAGCGCGACGCGGTGATCCTGGCGCACTATTACGTGGCGCCCGAGGTCCAGGCTGTGGCCGATTACGTCGGCGACAGCTTCTACCTGGCTAAGCTCGCCAAGAGCCTGCCGCAGCAGACCATCGTGCTGTGCGGCGTGGAGTTTATGGGCGAGAGCGCCAAGCTGCTCAACCCCACCAAGACCGTGCTGCTGCCCGAGCCGGGCGCGGACTGCCCCATGGCTCATATGGTCAAGCGCGAGACGGTCGACGCGGCGCGCGCCGAGTACGGCGACGACCTGGCCGTGGTCTGCTACGTCAACTCCACGGTCGAGATCAAGAGCTGGAGTGACGTGTGCGTTACCAGCTCAAACGCCGTCAAGATCGTCTCCGAGCTGCCGCAGCAGCACATCTTGTTCATTCCCGACCAGAACCTGGGCCGCTTCGTAGCCGAGCAGGTGCCGCAAAAGCACGTCATCCTCAACAACGGTTACTGCCCGCGCCATCACATCATCACCGTCGAGCAGATTGTCGACACGACGGAGGCCCACCCCGACGCGCTCGTGCTGGCGCATCCTGAGTGCAAGGCCGACGTCCTGGCTGAGGCCGACTACATCGGCTCTACCGCCGGCATCATCAAATACGCCGAGGAGTCGGACGCGAGCGAGTTCATTATCGTGACGGTCCGCGGCGTGCTCTACGAGCTCGAGCGCCGCTGCCAGGGTACCGGCAAGAAGTTCTACTTCCCTGCGGTGCAGCCCACCTGCGTCAACATGGATCTCATCACGCTCGAAAAGCTCGTGCGCTGCCTGGAGACGGGCGAGGGCGAGGTGCAGATCGGCGTGTCGGACGAGGCCGCCGACCAGGCCAAGCTCACGCTCGACCGCATGCTTGAGTACGCGGCGCGCTAAGCCAATGTGACATGAGGGGCATCCCTTATGCCACATTACAAGGGAGAGGATTCCTGTGGAAACCAAACAATACCCCGATATGGAGTGCGACGTCGTCATTGCCGGTTGCGGCGTGGCAGGCCTGTATGCGGCTCTCAATCTGCCGACGAGCACGCGCGTGATCATGCTCTCCAAGGGCGCGGTCGACGAGTGCGACTCGATGCTCGCGCAGGGCGGCATCTGCGTACTGCCCGAGGGTTCTGACTACGATGCCTTCTTTGAGGACACCATGCGCGCCGGCCATTACGAGAACCGCCGCGAGAGCGTCGACATCATGATCCGCTCGAGCCGCTCGGTCATCAACGACCTGCTGGCCATGGGCGTGGACTTTGAGCGCAAGGCCGACGGCAGCCTCGACTTTACCCGCGAGGGCGCGCACAGCCGCCCGCGCATCGCCTTCCATGCCGATATTACGGGTAAGGAGATTACGACCAAGCTGCTCCAGGCCGTTCGCAAACTGGATAACGTGCAGATTTTGGAGCACGTGGCCATGACCGACATCCTGACGAGCGAGCGTGACGGCGCCACGGTGTGTGCCGGTGTCGTCGCCGTTCCCGTGGACGAGGACAACTCGGTTCGTCCCGCCGACGAGCTGGTAAATGCCGCCGAGGGCGCGCATGCCGGCGAGCCGTTTAAGATCCATGCCCGCCACACGCTGTGGGCGACGGGCGGCATCGGCGGCGTATACGACCACTCGACCAACTATCCGCAGCTCACGGGCGATGCCTGCTACATCGCTCAGGAGCATGGCATTAAGATGGAGCACCTGGACTACGTGCAGATCCACCCCACGGGACTGTTCTCGCCGCAGCCAGGCCGCACCTTCCTGATCAGCGAGAGCTGCCGCGGCGAGGGCGCGATTTTGCTCAACGCCGCCGGTGAGCGCTTTACCGACGAGCTTCAGCCGCGCGATGTGGTCGCTGCCGCTATTCGCGAGCAGATGAAGCAGGACGGTACTGAGCACGAGTGGCTGAGCTTTGCCCCCGTCGAGCGCGATGTAGTGACCGGGCACTTTGCCAACATTCGCGCACGCTGCTTGGAGGACGGCCGCGACATCTTGGACGAGCCCATCCCCGTTACGCCTACGCAGCACTACTTTATGGGCGGCGTGTGGGTCGACAAGGACGGCCGCACCTCGATGCCCGAGCTCTACGCAGCCGGTGAGACGGCCTGCAACGGCGTTCACGGCAAGAATCGCCTTGCATCAAACAGCCTGCTCGAGGCGCTGGTCTGGGGTCGTCGCGCCGCGTGGTGCATGCGCACCGGCGAGTCGCTTGCCGTGGAGCAGGCGGGCGAGCCCGCGCTCGACGGGCGTCATCGCGCCCTGAGCGCCGACTCCCTGGCAATCGATGATTTGGCCCGTGCCGCCGGCACGCAGGCCGTGGAGGAGTAGACCATGAATCCCATTACCATGAAGCTCGTCGTCGATGATCTGATTCTGCAGGCTCTACGCGAGGACATTACGTTTGAGGACGTGAGCACGGCGAGCGTGTGCCCCACGGCGCGCCCCGCCACGGTGGAGCTCATCGCCAAGGCCGATGGCATCATCGCGGGCTTGGATGTGTTCGCCCGCACCTTTGAGCTGCTGGATTCGCAGAGCTCGGTGCTGTTTGATGTTGCCGACGGTGACGAGGTGCACGCCGGCGACCACGTGGGCCAGGTGCGCGGCGATGCGCGCGTGCTGCTTTCGGGCGAGCGCGTGGCGCTCAACTACCTGCAGCGCATGAGCGGTATCGCTACCTATACGCACAGAATGGCAGCGGCGCTCGAGGGTACCAAGACCGTGCTTGTCGACACACGCAAGACCACGCCGGGCATGCGCGTTTTCGAGAAGGCGGCGGTTGAGATCGGCGGCGGCAGCAACCATCGCTACAACCTGTCGACAGCCGTCATGCTCAAGGACAACCACATCGATGCCGCCGGTGGCGTGACGCGCGCGATCGAGATGGCGCGCGCCCACGCGTCGTTTACCACGACGGTCGAGATTGAGTGCGAGAACCTGGACATGGTACGCGAGGCCGTGGAGGCCGGTGCTGACATTATCATGTTCGACAACATGACCCATGACGACATGGCCGCCGCGATTGAGCTTATCGCCGGTCGTGCCAAGACCGAGTGTTCGGGCAATGTGGATGCCAGCAATATCCGCGCCCTGGCTGATCTGGGCGTCGACTACATTAGCTCGGGCGCCCTGACGCACTCCGCGCCGATCCTCGACCTCTCGCTTAAGCACCTGCGTCTGCTGGACGGTAAATAATGAACGCCCGCGAGCGTCGCCGTGCCATCATGGGCGTGCTCGAAGGAGCCAAGGAGCCCGTTTCGGGCAGCGCACTTGCCCGCGAGGTTGGCGTGAGCCGTCAGGTCGTGGTTCAGGATATTGCCCTGTTGCGTGCCGATGGGCACGATATCGTGGCGACCAACCGCGGCTACGTGCTGCAGGAAGCTGCGAGTAGCCCCGCCGTGCCCACGCGTCTTGTTAAGGTGCGCCACAGCGTGGAGCAGGCGGGCGACGAGCTTACGAGTATCGTCGACGCGGGTGGCGCCGTGCTCAACGTGATCGTCAACCATCGTGTGTACGGCAAGATCACGGCCGACCTGGACATCCGCAACCGCCGCGATGTCGAGCGCTACCTAGAGGGCATCGCCAGCGGCAAGAGCTTCCCGCTGCTGACGGTGACCAGCGGCTACCACTTCCATCGCATCGCCGCGGAAGACGAGCAGACCCTCGACGAGATCGAGGCCATGCTCAAGGAGAAGGGCTACCTTGCCGATTTAATGCCCTACGAGGACGACCTGTCCTAGTAACGACGAATGCAAAAGGAGGCCTCCGCGGCGATGCGGAGGCCTCCTTTTTGTGCACGGTGTACTTTTGAGTGTGCAAGTGCGGGAGTTGTTACTCCTCGACGATCTCGGTGATCGCGCCAGCGGGGCAAGCGTCCTGGCAAGCGCCACAGGCGACGCAGGAGTCCTCGTCAGCGACGGTGGCGACGTCCTGGAGCTCCAGAACGCCAGCGGGGCAGGAGTCGACGCAAACGCCACAAGCGATGCACTCGTCGGCATCAATTACGGGATGAGCCATGGTAGTTTCCTCTCTGTTGACCGACGCTACAGACGATGCGCGCCGGTTTGATTCGGGCAAAAACATACCACGGGAGCGACCGTTTGCAATACCCTCTGGCCGGCATCTTCATACCGTTCGCCGAGTATGCCAAGGTTTACTAAAAAACGCGCAGGTGGGGCCGCTGAGCTGCGCAAATGTTAGCTACAGGTGACTTGAAATATAGGGCGATTGAGCGTGTTTGCGGAAACCGCATCCCGTAATCCACGTCCAAAACGGGACACGGTTTCCGGTTGGACCGCCCGGCGGAAACTGCGTCCCGGAATTTACGCTCAGACTGGGTCGCGCTTCCCCCGGGGTCGCTCCAAGGCCCCCTGTACGGCTTCAGGCTCACACCTCAGTCAACTCTACATAGATCTCAATAGATCTGCCGAGAACTCAAACAGTGCATCTACCTGCACATTTGAGAACCTAAACTCTCAGAGATAAGAAATCTTATATGAATTGACTTAGATTTTGTATATTCCAGCCCATAAGGGGATACACTACATCCTGAAAGACAAGCCGAAGCGCCGCGCGACAGACCGTCGAGGCGACGCGAACGCAAAAGAGAGAGGGAATTTCTAATGAGTAAGATTCTTGGTATCGACCTTGGTACTACTAACTCCGCCATGGCCGTTCTCGAGGGCGGTTCTCCGACCATTATCGTGAACGCCGAGGGCGACCGCACCACCCCGTCCGTCGTGGGCTTCCGTGCCGACGGCGACCGCGTTGTGGGTAAGGCCGCTAAGAACCAGGCTGTCACCAACCCCAAGAACACCGTGTTCTCCATCAAGCGCTTCATGGGCCGCAAGTACTCCGAGTGCACCTCCGAGATCAAGACCGTGCCGTATGAGGTCAAGGAGGGCCAGGGCGGCCGTGCCGTCGTCGACATCGAGGGCAAGGATTACACCGCCGAGCAGGTGAGCGCCATGACGCTCGCAAAGATGAAGGCCGACGCCGAGAAGTATCTGGGCGAGACCGTCACCGACGCCGTCATCACCGTCCCGGCCTACTTCAACGACGCCCAGCGTCAGGCCACCAAGGACGCCGGTAAGATCGCCGGCCTCAACGTCAAGCGTATCGTCAACGAGCCGACTGCTGCTGCTCTTGCCTATGGCCTGGACAAGCAGGGCACCGACCAGCGCATCCTGGTCTTCGACCTGGGCGGCGGCACCTTCGACGTCTCCATCCTCGACCTCGCCGACGGCGTGTTTGAGGTTCTGTCCACCTCGGGCGACAACCACCTGGGCGGCGACGACTGGGATCAGCGCGTCATCGATTGGATGGCCGATAAGTTCCAGCAGGAGAACGGTGTCGACCTGCGTCAGGACCCCATGGCCCTGCAGCGTCTGAAGGAGGCCGCCGAGAACGCCAAGAAGGAGCTCTCCGCCGCCCAGCAGACCACCATCAACCTGCCGTTCATTACCATGAACCAGTCCGGCCCGCTGCACCTCAACTACACGCTGACCCGCGCCGAGTTCGAGAAGATCACCCGCGACCTGCTCGAGCGCTGCAAGCAGCCTGTCACCAACGCCCTGCGCGACGCTAAGCTCAAGCTCTCCGATCTGACCGAGGTCATCCTCGTCGGCGGCTCCACCCGTATGCCCGCCGTCCAGGAGCTCGTCAAGACCATGACCGGCAAGCAGCCCAACATGTCCGTGAACCCCGACGAGGTCGTTGCCGACGGCGCTGCCGTCCAGGGCGGCGTGCTCACCGGCGACGTCGAGGGCATCCTGCTGCTCGATGTTACCCCGCTGTCGCTGGGCGTCGAGACTATGGGCGGCATCATGACCAAGATGATCGACCGCAACACCACGATCCCGACCTCCAAGACCGAGGTCTACTCCACCGCTGCCGACAACCAGACCAGCGTCGAGATCAACGTGCTCCAGGGCGAGCGCGAGCTTGCCCGCGACAACAAGTCGCTCGGTAAGTTCCAGCTGACCGGTATCCCGGCTGCCCGCCGCGGTGTGCCGCAGATCGAGGTCACCTTCGACATCGACGCCAACGGCATCGTCAAGGTCTCCGCTAAGGACAAGGGCACCGGCAAGGAGCAGCAGATCACCATTTCCGGCTCCACCGCTCTGTCCGACGACGAAGTCGATCGTATGGTCAAGGACGCCGAGGCTCATGCCGAGGAGGACAAGAAGCAGAAGGAAGAGGTCGAGGTCCGCAACCAGACCGATAGCCTGTGCTACTCCACCGAGCAGACCCTCAACGAGCTGGGCGACAAGGTTTCCGCCGATGTGAAGTCCAAGGCCGAGACCGCTATCGCCGACGCCAAGAAGGCGCTCGAGGGCTCTGACGTCGAGGCCATCAAGGCCGCTGGCGAGTCCCTGCAGTCCGTGGCCTACGAGCTGGCCCAGGTTGTCTACGCCGACGCTCAGCAGCAGACCGACGGTGCCGCCGGCGCCCAGCCTGCCGACGATGACGTGGTCGACGCCGACTACGAGGTTGTGGACGACGAGGACAAGTAATCATGTCCGCCCGTAAAGCTCGCACGGAGGCGGCCGCCACTGGCGCCGCCCCCGTTGACTCTGAGGAGAAGGACGTGAAGATTCCCGTAGAGGCCGTCGACGATACCGAGGCCAACGAGGCCCCGGCCGCCGAGGCTGCCGAGAACCAGGTAGAGGATTCCAACAAGGAGGCGACGATGACCGAGGACGAGATGGTGGAAGCCGCTATCCGCGCCGGTGAGGAAGCCGCCGACAACGACTTTAAGCTCAAGTTCGAGCAGGCCCAAAAGGAGCTTACCGACGTGCGCAGCGAGCTCGATGCTGCGGCAGAGGCTCAGAAGGCTGCCGAGGACAAGGCAAAGGACGCCACCGAGCGCACTGCCCGTCTACAGGCCGACTGGGAGAACTTTCGTCGCCGCACCGCCAACGAGCGCATCGCTGAGCGCGAGCGCGCGACCGAGAAGCTTGTCACTGCGCTGCTGCCGGTGATTGACGATATCGAGCGCGCGATCGACCATGCCCGTAGCCAGGAGCTTTCCGACGATTTTAAGCAGTTCGTCGATGGCGTCGACGCGGTGCATGCCAAGCTGCTCGATGTGTTTGCGCACGAGGGCGTTGAGCCCATCGACCCCAAGGGCGAGGCGTTCGATCCGCTCGAGCACCAGGCTGTGGGTCGCGTCGAGGACGCATCGCAGTACGACGAGACCGTCAACGACGTGTACCAGAAGGGCTACCGCATGGCGGATCGCATCCTGCGTTCCGCGATGGTGACGGTGACCTACGGTGGCGAGAAGCGCCCCGCACCGGAGCCCGAAGCGGCGCCCGAGGATGCTTCGGCCGATACGGCCGAGAGCACCGAGGAGTAATTGAGAAGGGCCCCGGGGCAACACCCGGGGCCCTTTCTGGCCTAGTGCCATATGAAAGCATGAGCCGTCGTCTGCATGGGCGGCGGACGTAACAGGAGAGGAGCTACGATGGCTGCAGGCAAAACCTTCTATGACATCCTGGGCGTATCCAAGAGCGCCTCCGACAAAGAGATCAAGAGCGCGTTTCGCAAGCTCGCGCAAAAATATCACCCCGATGCCGGCGGCGACGAGGCCAAGTTTAAGGAGATCAGCGAGGCCTACGAGACGCTTTCGGACGAGAAGAAGCGCAAAGAGTACGACCAGATGCTCATGTTCGGCGGCATGCGGCTTGATGTTTACACATTTGATGCCCGAATAATGTTTCAACGCATCCACCT
>URDI01000034.1:0-22398 GCA_900546475.1 uncultured Collinsella sp. | reverse complement strand
GGCCAGCCCGTGGGAGGCCAGGGCGCCGCTGACCGGTGGACGGCACCGAGCCGTCGGATGACTTGAAGAAGGGGGAGGCCTCGCGGCCTCCCCCTTTTTTTGCGTTTACGGGGTGTAAATGACTCAATTACACCAGACGATCTTGTTGTTTTCGGTATTGCGCTTTTATTTAAAGAAAATAAATCGTATAACAAGGGCAACTGCTATGGCCGCAATGATCATAAGCAGGATTGTCAGCTGATGCTGCTTGCGTCGTTTACTTGACGAAACGAAGATTGACTTTCCCTGTTTTGGCGTTTCGAGATAGCGAGCCGAATGCGTCAAGGTTTGCTTGGGTCGAGGCCCTCTTTGTTGATGAGCGGCGGATGCTTTCATCGGCTCATCACTAGCTGCGCTGTTTTTAGATAATGGTGCGTCTTTCAGATATACAGGGTCTCCCGAGGCAACGCCCATATGTTTACGTCCCGTTTGGGCTTCTTCGAGCGTTTGATATCGGTTTCTTGTCACATATTTGGGCTCTGGGCCATTGATGGGCTCTTGCGAGATGTGGGGGCGATGGAATCGAATCGGTTGCGGGCTGGATGCTTCGTCCTGCTCCGGCATAAACGTGTTGTCCTGTTTTTGATCGTCCATGATGCCCTTAGCTCGTCATCAATATCGTGTATGCGCCCATTGTAAGCCAGCCGTCTAGTTTTGATGGGATTGCATACATTATTTAAGCCTTCGTTCAAATTCCGTTTATTAGACAAAACCTTAGTCAACCAGACTTAGATATGCTTATATCAATAGACTCAAAAAACTTTATAGTCGATGTATATATAAGAAGCGGCTGGGCATATATAACAGCGTCAAAAGAAGTCCCAGTCACCTAGAAGATGACTCGGCAGTCCTTAAAAGGAGTGGTAAACATGGCAAGCATGGTTCCTTATCGTTCGGTTTTTGGCGTTCGTCCTTCTGCTAGCTCGCTGTTCGATTTGTTTGATGATATGACCGATCTTGCAAACAACTCGATTGCTTCCAAGGCGTTCCCCGTTGATGTCGAGGACAAGGGCGATGGTTATGAGGTCAAGGCCTATCTGACCGGCGTCGCTAAGGATGATATCGACGTTGAGCTTAACGAGGGTCGCCTGTCGATTAGCGTGAACGTTGTGGAGGACGAGGAGAACGAGGGCAAGAACTTCCTGCAGAAGGAGTTTAGCTCGTACAGCGCGACGCGCGGCGTGTATCTGAAGGACGCTTCGAGCGAGGGCCTTTCGGCTAAGTATGCTGACGGCATCCTGACCGTTACGGTTCCCAAGATTGTCGAGAAGAAGAACGTTACGAAGATCTCCATCGACTAACGATGGCTCTGCTTCAATCGAGAGTATGAGTTAAGGGGGGCTGGGAAGTGATTCCCAGCCCCCCTTTGTTGTCTTGAGGGGCTATTGAATGGTTGTCGGTTGATACTGGCTTGCAGGGCGTATCGAGAGCTTCCGCGGCCCTTGAAGACGGGTGGCAGAACTGCCGAGTTCATCATCGAGACTTGCATCAAGCGCGTTGGCATAGCTTTTGACGGTAAGGCTTGGACGATTATTGTCCTGGCTGATGTGCATGGCGATGAGTTGTTCGGTGCGATCGGTAACAAGTTCGCGCGCGGCTTCGGCGGCCTGGTTGTTGGAGAGGTGCCCCTTTGTGGACAGGATGCGCTCCTGAAGAAAGCGGGGGTACGCTCCTTCGCGCAACATAGTTACATCGTGGTTACTTTCGAGCGCGAGAACTCGACAGTCTTTGAGGATGCCTATGGCCTTGCTCGATAACTCTCCGGTGTCGGTGGCAAACCCAATGGAATCATCGAGAGCATTAAATCGATAGCCGACAGGATTGATGACATCGTGCGATGTTGAGTAGGTTTGCACGTGGATGCCGGCAATGGGGAGCGTGTCGCCGGGGTCAAATTCCTCTACGGGCAGGTGCGCGAGGTTTTCTTTGCATGAAAGGGTATCCCTGCTGGCAAAGAGGGGACCATGCCAGTGCTTGCACCATACATCGAGCCCCTTGATATGGTCACCATGCTCATGGGTGATTACAAGAGCGGCGACGTCGTCTGCCGAGAGGCCAAGCTCCGCCATGCGTTTAAGTGTCTCGCGGCGGGACAGGCCGTTGTCGATCATGATGAGCCCCTGAGGTCCCTCGACGAGTGCACAGTTGCCTTTTGAGCCGCTGCCGAGGATATGAAGGTGCAGGCGAGACATAAGATTCCAAAGGATACAATGAGTGCGGACGAATAGAGGAGGAAGCGAATGCCAACGGTATCTCAGCACTATGGACATCATGCCGCGCCGAGGACGGATAAGAGCGTCCTGGCAACGCGGCAGGCCGCTGCCCCCGTAGTGCTCATGGTATCAGGCGGTGCGGACTCGACGGCGCTGCTCCTTATGGCTTGCACATCAAAGCTGGATATCCAGGACGGGCGCGGCGTCGCTCCCATTGCGCGCGAGCGATTGCACGTGCTGCATGTAAACCATCATCTGCGCGGGGAGGCATCCGATGGCGACGAGGCCTTTGTGCGTGACCTGTGCGCGCAATACGGCTTGCCGCTGTGTGTTGAGCATGCCTATTTTGATGACGAATCGGGCAATATCGAGGCTGCGGCTCGCGAGGTGCGCTATGCCGCGGCACGGAGATATGTTCGCGAACTTTGTGCCGAATCGGGCGCACCGCGGACGGCGGCTCGTATCTGTACCGCGCATACTTCGTCGGACCGCGCGGAAACATTTTTGATGAATGCCATTAAAGGGTCGGGTCCCGCGGGTCTATCGAGCATTCCGCGCCGTCGGAACATTGTGGTTCGCCCCTTGCTCGACCTCACGCACGATGAGCTCGTGAGCTATCTGCAGGTGCACGGTCAGCCATGGCGGGAAGATGAAAGCAACGAGGACGTTTCGTACCTGCGCAACTATGTACGCCATCGGGTGATGCCGGTGGTGGCACAGCGCAACGCGAGCGTCTGTAAGACGATTGGCGCCGCTTGCGAAATTCTGGGCGACGAAGACGCCTTTCTTTCCCAGCTTTCGGCACAGGCGTTTCGAAGCTGCCTGCGCAAGGAAGCGGCGGGCGCACTTGTGCTCGATGCGCGCCGTCTTGCCGCCGCTGAGGTTGTGATTGCACGGCGTATCGTGCGATTGGCGATTAAGCGCATCGATCCCGACGCGCGACCGGAGATGCGGCACGTGGAGCGCGTGCTCGCCTGCGTCGCTGCGGGCTCGGGCTCGGTTACGCTTCCTGCGGGAATTGATGCCCGTGTGGAGTTTGGCACGCTGGCGTTCAAGGCCCCGGCGGCGCGCGAGGGTTTAGTGGCCGATTGGATCTCCGTTCCCGGTCGTCTGCCGCTGGGGGCGGGGCATATGCTGACAGCGGAGCCGATGGCTGTGGAGCCGGGGTGCAATATCGTGCACCGTGCCCGCGAGCTTGCTGCTGCCGGAAAGGTTGCGGCCTTGGTGGATGCGGCGGCCCTGGGGTTTGCCGACCGCGATAGCGAGCGGATGTTAGCCGGCTCGCGCGGGGAGATTCCCACCGAGGCACGATCGGCGCGCCTGTGGGTGGATAGCCCTGTGCCGGGAGACGTGATGTGCCCGTTGGGGATGAACGGCCGAAGCAAGAAAGTGTCAGACCTGTTGAACGAGGCGCGCATTCCTGTTTCAGACCGCTCTGGCGTACCCGTGGTAAGAACGGCTCCGGGAGGTGCCGTAGTATGGGTCGCGGGCGTTCGCGCGGACGAGCGTTTTAAATGCACGGCCGCAACGCGCGTGGCATATCTGCTTCGTGTGGTCGATGCGGAATAGCGCTTCGCGCCAGCTATTCTGTGCGACGTTGACGGTATTCCCGCGCTGATGGCGCACGTGCTGGTAAATATACCCCGTGCGCTGCTAGAATGTGTAGTTCGCGTCCATGCGGCGGTGCGTGGGCGATAAGCACAAGAAAGGGTTGTCATGGCTTCTCAACATCCGGATATCGAGAAGGTTCTGTTTACGCAGGAGGATATCGACGGTATCGTCTCTCGCCTAGGCGAGCAGATTACTCGCGACTACGCGGGTAAGGATCTGGTGCTGATTGCGGTCCTGCGCGGCGCCGTGGTCTTTATGGGCGACCTGATGCGCAAGATCGAGCTGCCGACCAACATCGATTTCATGGCTGTTTCGAGCTATGGCGACGGTGTGAAGTCCTCGGGCATCGTGCGTATCATTAAGGACCTGGATATCGACATCCGTGGTCGCGACGTGCTGATCGTCGAGGACATTCTGGACTCGGGCCTGACCCTCAAGTACCTGATGAAGAACCTCGAGAGCCGCAAGCCCGCTTCTCTGGAGGTCGCCGCCTTCCTATGGAAGGACGTTGAGGACCGTACCTCGGCCGTCACGCCCAAGTATGTTGGAACCCATTGCCCCGATGCCTTTGTGGTGGGCTACGGCCTCGACTATGCCGAGCGCTATCGCAACCTTCCGTATCTGGGCATTTTGAAACCGGAGGTTTATTCGTAAGATGCCCGACGACCGTAACGATAACAATTCCCAGACTCCCCGGGAGCCTAAGATCCCGGGGATGCCCGGAGGCAAGAAGCCCACGCGTACGGGCTGGCTGTATTTTATTTTGGCTTGCGCGCTTCTGGGCTACGCCTTCTTTAACATGGGCTCCGGCTTTGCCAGCTCCAGCAATACCGTTAAGCTCGCGACGAGCGAGATGGTGAGCGCCATTAAGCAGGATCGCGTCGAAGATTTGACCTATACGGTTCAAGACGGAAGCGTGGCTGGTCATTACTGGAAGACGAAAAAGGACAAGGGTGATACGAGCGAGCTCAAGAGCTTCTCCTCGACCTATGTCGGCTCCGATTCGCTTGCCGAGCTTATGGCGGAGCACCCTGACACCAAGTACATCGTCAACACCAACGACCCCGATTTTTGGGGCGACTTGGCGATGAGTGTGCTGCCGACGATTGCCCTGATCGCCATCATGTTCTACTTTATGCGCCAGATGATGGGCGCCAATAATAGGAACATGCAGTTTGGCAAGACCAATGCCAAGACCAACGAGGCTACGCGTCCCAAGGTCAAGTTTGAGGATGTCGCTGGCGTGGATGAGGCGGTCGAGGAGCTCGAAGAGATTCGCGATTTCTTGAGCGACCCGGACCGCTATCGCAAGCTGGGCGCCAAGATTCCCCGCGGCGTGTTGCTGGTGGGCCCTCCGGGTACCGGTAAGACGTTGCTGGCCAAGGCCGTTGCCGGCGAGGCGGGCGTGCCGTTCTTTAGCATCTCGGGCTCTGACTTTGTTGAGATGTTCGTGGGCGTCGGCGCCAGCCGCGTGCGCGACCTTTTTAAGGAGGCCAAGTCTCAGGCTCCGTCAATCATCTTTATTGACGAGATCGATGCCGTGGGACGTCAGCGCGGAGCCGGTTTGGGCGGCGGCCACGACGAGCGCGAGCAGACGCTCAACCAGCTGCTGGTCGAGATGGACGGTTTTGAGGAAAGCGAGTCGGTCATCCTGATCGCCGCGACCAACCGCCCCGACATTCTGGATCCGGCGCTGCTGCGTCCCGGCCGTTTTGACCGCCAAGTCACGGTTGACCGCCCGGACGTAAAGGGCCGCGAGCAGATCTTGCGCGTGCATGCTGAGAACAAGCCGATGGACGAGGACGTTAAGTTTGAGAAGCTCGCCCAGATGACCGTTGGCTTTACTGGTGCCGATTTGGCGAACCTGCTCAACGAGTCTGCGCTGCTGGCCGCTCGCCGTCATCGTTCTGTGATCTCGATGGACGAGGTCGAGGAGTCGATGGAGCGTGTGATTGCCGGACCGCAACGCAAGGGCCGCGTGATGACCGAAGCCGAGCGCACCACGATTGCCTACCATGAGAGCGGTCACGCTTTGGTGGGCCACATCTTGGAGCATTCCGATCCGGTTCATAAGATTTCGATTGTCAGCCGCGGCCAGGCTCTGGGCTACACGTTGCAGCTTCCGCAGGAGGATCACTTCCTCAAGACCAAGAACGAGATGCTCGACGAGCTCGCCGTGTTCTTGGGCGGTCGCGTTGCCGAGGAGCTCATGTGCGACGACATCACGTCGGGCGCGAGCAACGATCTGGAGCGCGCGACTAAGATGGCGCGCGAGATGGTCACGCGCCTGGGCATGAGCGAGGAACTGGGCACGCAGGTGTTTGGCGAGGCGCAGCATCAGGTATTCCTGGGACGCGATTACGCCGATCACCAGGATTACTCCGAGGAGACGGCGCGCCGCATCGATATCGAGGTCCAGCGCATCATGCGCGAGGCCCATCGCCGTGCGGTCGAGATTTTGGACGCCCGTCGCGATCAACTCGATCTGATGGCCAAGGTGCTGCTTGAGCGCGAGACCGTCGAAGGCGACGCCGTGAACGCCCTGCTCGACAACGAGTGGGATGCCTACCTTGAGTGCGAGGGCGACATCCTGGCGGCCAAGGAGGAGCGCAATGCCAAGGCGGCCGGTATGCCGACCAAGAAGCGTGCGCCTCGCATGAGCGAGGAGGAGCTGGCGGCGGACGCCGCGGCATTTGCGCAGGCGGCCATGCAGGAGGATGCCGAAGCCGCATCCGATGATGCCGGCGATGACCGTGCCGTCAATGCCGGTGCTGACATCGACGACGACAAATAGTCTTTGTGGCGAAAGCCTCCGCGGGGAAACCTGCGGAGGCTTTTTCTTTGTTGATTGGGGACAGACTTAAATGAGTGTTTTCACGCATTTAAGTCTGTCCCCAATCAACATTGCTGCGGCTCTTTGCCCGACTAAAGCGTACAATACCGCCTATGCGAAAGGGGAACAGATGATCAACGAAACCATGTATGCTCGCGGTGCAGAGAGCTCCATCATCCGCGACATTTTTAGCTATGGCCTTGAGCGCAAGGCGCAGATCGGTGCGGAAAACGTATTCGATTTTTCGCTGGGCAACCCGAGCGTTCCGGCGCCCGCTGCCGTGGCGGAGTCCATTAAGAAGGCCTTGGAGCTGCCGAGTGACCAGCTGCACGGCTATACGCCCGCTCCGGGCCTGCCGCAATGCCGTACCGCCGTGGCTGAGTCGCTTAACCGTCGATTCGGTACGAGCTATGAGGGCAAGGATGTCTTTATGACCGTGGGCGCGGCGGCTTCGCTCACCTGCACGCTCAATGCCGTTACGAACCCGGGTGACGAGGTCATTGTTATCGCCCCGTACTTCCCGGAGTATCGCGTGTGGATTGAGAAGGCCGGCTGTACGTGTGTCGAGGCGCTCGCCGATGAAGATACGTTCCAGCTGAGCGTGGATAACGTGCTCAAGGCGATTACCGACAAGACGGCAGCTGTCATCATCGACTCACCGAATAACCCGACGGGCGCCGTGTATACGCGCGATACCCTGACGCGACTGGCCAATGTTTTACGCGAGGTCAACGCCAAGCGCGATCCCGAGAATCCAATCATGCTTATCTCGGATGAGCCGTATCGCGAGATTGTCTATGGCGCCGAGGTGCCTTGGGTACCTTCGATCTACGAGCACACCATCGTGTGCTACTCGTATTCCAAGTCGCTTTCGCTACCGGGCGAGCGCGTCGGGTGGATCCTGGTTCCCAATACGAATCCTCAGGCAGCTCGTCTAATGCCCGCCGTTGCCGGTGCCGCCCGTACGCTGGGCTTCGTGTGCGCGCCGGCGCTCTTCCAGCGCGTGATTATCGATTGCATCGATGAGCCGAGTGACGTTGAGGCCTATGCGCGCAACCGCACCGCGCTTACCGATGCACTGGCGGAGTACGGCTACACCTATGTTGAGCCGGATGGTGCATTCTACCTGTGGGTGAAGGCGCTGGAGCCCGATGCGAACGCCTTCTGCGAGCGCGCAAAGAAGTATGAGCTGCTCGCGGTGCCTTCGGATAGCTTTGGCATGCCGGGCTGGTTCCGCCTTGGCTACTGTGTGAGCTACGAGACCATCGTCAACTCGCTACCCGCTTGGAAGCAACTGGCTGACGAATATCGTCGAAAGTAAAGCGCTCTGCTTACAATGTTTTACGTGAAACGGGGTTTGGCGCTAAGCCAGACCCCGTTGTCTATGCCGTTGTGTGATTGGGATGAAGCAGTTTTACGACTGCCGAAAGCTATGCGTACAATGAATATACGCGACGGCCATACTGGACAAGGAGACCTGATGCCCTACCTGCTTTCTTGTGATATTCATACTCATACGATGTTCTCTGCGCATGCGTATTCAACCATCGAGGAGAACATATATTGGGCGGCAGAGCGCGGCCTTCAGGTGCTCGGTTCCGCCGATCATTTAAGCTCGATGGTTACGCCTTGCCCCAATGACCTGCGCAGTTTCCAATTCTTTATTAACCAGGATATCTGGCCGCGCATTTGGAGCGGCGTGCTGGTGCTGCGTGGTGCCGAGGCCGATATCGCTTCGCTGGACGGAAGCCTGTTTGGCGAGGGCATTCCCGTTTCGCTCGATATTGCCGGCGATTCGTATAGTCGTGAGCATTCGCTGTTCGATTTGGTGACGCGCAATTTGGATTATTTGGTTGCGAGCGTGCATAACCCGCAGTTTGCTGAAGGCGCGACGCTCGCCCAGACGACCGAGATGTACATCAATGCCCTGGAGCATCCCAAGGTGTTCATGCTTGGGCATACGGGTCGTTCGGGCGTGCCGTTCGATATCGATGAGGTGCTGCTGGCGGCCAAGGCCAAGCACAAGATTATCGAGATCAACAACCACAGCCTTGAGCATGGCAACGATGCTGAGCATTGGGACGTGTGCCGCAAGATCGCCGAGCGCTGTGCCGAACTGGGCGTGGGCATTGGCGTGTCGACCGATGCCCACATTGGCATGGCCATTGGCAAGCTCGACCACGCCCGCAAGATGCTCGACGAGATTCATTTCCCGCTGGATTTGATCGTGACACGCGACCGCGAGACGCTGCTTCGCGAGATGGCGGCAGCCGGCGTGTGTGACCTGCGCAAGGGGATGTAGCGGAGTTCATAAGCCAAGCGAAGGGGGCAGTCCAGACGGGCCGCCCCCTTTCTTGTGTCGGTGGATTAGCGGCGCTCGAGGACCGCGACGGTCTCGGTGTGGTCGGTGTGGGGGAACATGTCGACCGGCGTGATCTTGAGCAGGCGATAACCTCCGTCGAGGAGCTGGTGTAGGTCGCGCTCTTGGGTGACGGGATTGCAACTGATGTAGGTGATGCGGCGCGGCTTGAGTGCGCAAGCGGCTTCGAGGAACTCTGGTGTGGAGCCGGCTCGTGGCGGGTCGATGGAGAGAACGTCAACGCGCTCGTTGTTATCGGCGGCGTCCAGGATGTAATCGGTGGCGTCGTCGGCCATAAACCAAGCGCTGCGGGTGAGGCCGTTGAGCTCGGCATTGCGACGTGCGTCGGCAATGCCCGCCGGGTTGCGCTCCACGCCGAGCAGCATAATGCCGACACCCCTGTCCTGGGCATCCTTCGCGGCGCACAGACCGATGGTGCCGCTGCCGCAGTACGCGTCCATAAGAATGTCACCATGCTGCAGGTCCATGCCGTCAATCGCAAGCTGATAGAGCAGCTCGGTCTGCTGTGGATTGGTCTGATAGAACGCGGTAGGGGAGATATCGAATTCGCAACCGAGCAGCTGGTCGCGCATGCACTCGGAGCCATAGACGATACGAGTCTCCTCACCCAAGATGGCGTTACCGGGACGGCCGTTGATATTTTGGGCGACGGTGACGATATGCGGATCGAGCGCCGCGACGGCCTCAAAGAACTCCTGCGCATGCGGTAAGTCACGCTGGGCGGTCACGAGCGTAACCATGACTTGGTCGGTGCGCCAACCGCAGCGGACGACGGCATAGCGAAGCAAACCAAGATGCTTGTCCTCATTAAAGGCGGGAATATGCAGCCGCTCAGCTTCGCGCGCGATGCCGTTGAGAATCTGACGGGCACCCGGCGCCTCGACAGGACACTCGGGTACGGCGACGATTTTGTGCGTGCCGCGCTCAAAAAAGCCACAGCGGACAGTGCCCTCCTTACCGGGTGCAAACGGAGTGGCAGCTTTATGACGAAAGCCACGCGGCGCAGGATACTTGCCCGGGTCGCCCAAGGTAACACCCATACCGCGAATGGGGTCAACGGCGATGCCCTCGCGCTCACAAAGAGCGGCAAAAAGCTCCTCCATAGCAGCCTGCTTGGCGGCGAGCTGCTTCTTATAAGGACGATTGAGCGCCGTGCACCCACCACAAGCCCGCATGATGGAACAAGGCGACTTGGGATCCACGATCTTTCGCGCAGGCTGAGCCGAATCCTTGCGTGAGTCCTTGGAACGAACGTGAGACGCTTTATCCCCGCCGTGACGAGAGCCAGAACGCTTGGTCTTAACCTTGCCTTTGGCCGACTTACCCTTCGCATCCTGAGATGGCTTGGATTTCTTAGAAGATTTTTTCTCCTCCGACCCCTCAGCCGCCTCGATCAAAGCACGACGAGCCTTACGCTCCGCACGAGATTCTGCCATCAATAACTCCACTAATTCATGAATTTAAGCTGCAAGTATTGTACCGTTCCAAGCCAGCAGACGATATGCAAGCGGTTTATTCGTGTTAGTGATAAGCCCAACGACGTTTGCCCGCCGGGTGCCGGGGCAGGGGTTAAGTTTGTCGCGAGTTCCGCACGAACAGGAGAGCACTTAATGTGCTCTCCGTCGTGAGCAGGACTGTAGAGCAGCAAACTTAACCCCTGCCCCGGCACCCGGCGGGCAAGCCCTCCCTTGTACTCCATCTCACTAAAGTGTATGATTCTGAACGTTACATGACTCACTTTACCTAACTAAAGTGCCATCAAGGGGGAATACCATGAATACCGATATGTCTCGTCGTCAATTTGTTGGTCTAGCCGGTTCGCTTGCCACGTTGCTTGGCCTCGGCCTGGTAGGCTGCGGCGGTGGTGCCGGCAAGGGCTCCGCTGCTGGCTCTGCCGCGGCCAAGGATGTGAAGGGCGCTGCGGAGTCCAAGAAGCTCGTGGTGGGCTTTGACAAGTCCTACCCTCCGTACGGCTTTGTGGGCGACGATGGCGAGTACACCGGGTTTGACCTCGATCTGGCTAAGGCCGTTGCCGATAAGCAGGGCTGGGATGTCGATTACGAGGCCATCGATTGGGATGCCAAGGACACGCTGCTCAACTCCGGCGCCATCAACTGCATCTGGAACGGCTTTACCATGGAGGGCCGTGAGGACGGCTACACGTTCTCCGAGCCGTACATGCTCAACGAGCAAGTGCTCGTGGTCAAGAAGGACGCGGGTATCAAGAGCTGGGACGATCTCGCTGGCAAGACCGTGATCACTCAGACCGATTCCGCTGCGCAGGATGTGCTCGAGGGCGACCAGAAGGATCTGGCCGCGACGTTTGCCACGCTCGATACCATCGGTGAGTACAACACGGCGTTTATGCAGCTCGAGAGTGGCGCAGTCGATGCCGTTGCCTGTGACCTCTCGATCGCTCAGTATCAGCTTGCCGCCAAGCCCGATGCCTATACGCAGCTCGACAAGCCGCTGTCCAGCGAGCATTACGCCGTTGGCTTCAAGAAGGGCGACACCAAGTCCGCCGATGCCGTGACCGAGTCGCTCAAGGCACTCTACGAGGATGGCACGGTCAAGGACCTGTGCGACAAGTATTCAAGCTATGGTCTATCCTTCGACAACTGGGTTCTCAAATAGCGGCTTTCCCAGGCACCCGATTTTGCCGCTCAAACCGTCGCTTGCGTACATTTAGTACGCGGCGCTCCTCTTTCACGGCAAACTCGGGCACCTGGAAAACCCGCTTTAGCATTGGGTTCGCTGTTCCGTTACTGTGAAAGAGAGCTTGGGTTGTCTATTCAGGTCATGATGCAGATGCTTGGCCAGGGATTCTTGGTCAGTTTGCAGCTGTTTGTGCTTACTCTGCTGGGGTCGATTCCGCTGGGAATCCCCGTGGCGTTTATGCGCATGAGCAAAATTGCGCCGCTCCGCTGGATTGCGCGCATCTACATTTCGGTCATGCGCGGTACGCCGCTCATGTTGCAGATGTTTGCCATCTACTTTGCCCCGTACTACGTGTTTGGCATTTCGCTCACGCCCGATTCCAAGTGGACGGCGTGCGTCGTGGCGTTCATCATCAACTACGCCGGTTACTTTGCCGAGATCTATCGCTCGGGCCTGCAGTCCATTCCGCGCGGTCAATACGAGGCTGCCGAGGTGCTGGGCTACTCGCGCATGCAGACGTTTCTGTATATCGTGATGCCGCAGGTCGCCAAGCGCATTTTGCCGGCGATGGGCAACGAGATTATCACGCTGGTCAAGGATACGTCGCTGGCATTTGCCATTGGCGTGGGCGAGATGTTCTCGACGGCCAAGGCGCTGGTCGCCTCGCAGGTGAGCATGGTGCCGTTTGCAATTGCGGCGCTGATTTACTGGGTCTTTAACTTCGTCGTCGAGATGCTGCTGGGCGCTGCCGAAAAGCGACTTGACTACTACCACGACTAGCCTGTTCCGTCGTGCTTTTCAAACACATGGAGGTTCCCGTGTCCGGAACGGTAATGAATATAGCGAACGCACGCAAGGCGTTTGGCGGCAATGAGGTGCTCAAGGATATCTCGCTCGAGGTGAAGCGTGGCGAGGTCGTGGCGATTATCGGGCCTTCGGGTGGCGGCAAGTCCACGCTGCTGCGCTGTGCCACGCTGCTCGAGACGCTCGACGGAGGCTCGCTCTCGTTTGGCGACCTTGCCGTCGCGACGGATGCGGGTTCGGGCGCGGTGTACGCAAAGGGCGATGTACCTAAACAGGCGCGCTCGCGGTTCGGTCTGGTGTTTCAGAACTACAATCTGTTCCCGCACTATACCGTGATGAAAAACATCACCGATGCACCGATCCGCGTGCTTAGGCGTCCGCGCGAGCAGGCGGAGGCCCGCGCACACGAGCTTATTGCACAGATGGGGCTTACGGGTAACGAGAACAAGGTACCCTGCGAGCTTTCGGGCGGTCAGCAGCAGCGCGTGAGTATTGCCCGCGCCCTGGCGCTCGACCCGGAAATCTTGTTCTTTGATGAGCCGACCTCGGCGCTCGATCCAGAGCTGACGGCTGAGGTGCTGCGCGTCATCAAGGATCTGGCCGCGCAGAATATGACGATGGTGATCGTGACACACGCGATGCAGTTTGCCCGCGACGTTGCCGACCGCGTGGTCTTTATGGACGGCGGTCGTATTGTCGAGGAGGGACCTGCCGAGCAGGTCATCGACCATCCGCGCGAGCAGCGCACGCGTGAGTTCTTGAGCCGTATCGAGGGATAGGCTCAGGTATTTACTCAACTATTAATTGAGGCGAAGCCGCCGCAGGTCTTACGGTCTGTGGCGGCCTTTTGTTTGCGTCGACGGGGTTCAATAATCGACTCACAAGCTTGTCTCTTCCTCTCGCCGCCTGTATTCATACGTGCGCCGAAAGGTATGCATGGACAGCCGCCCGTGAGGGTAGGGTGGTGGCATAGGACATTTGGAGGGTGAGTCGGCTCGGCTGCCGACCATGCTGCTCCTGGGACGGCACCGACCGCGAACCCTCCCCGTTGGCGTCGCGCATTGCGCGCGGCCCTGCAAGGAGGTCATCATGGGTGCTCCCAAGACCGGTAACGTAAGGAACGTGGTGCTCGTAGGCCAAGGCGGGGTGGGCAAGACTTCACTCGCCGAGGCCATGCTCCACCTTTCCGGCAAGACCGCCCGCCTGGGCGGCCACGACGGCACCAAGCCCACGCTCGACTATGACCCCGAAGAGGTCAAGCGTGCATTTTCCATCTCGACGACCATTGCGCCGATCGACTGGAAGGGCGCGCGCATCAACGTGCTCGATGCCCCGTGCTACCCCGATTTTATCGGCGACGCCTATGCCGCGATGAGTGTCTGCGAGACGGCACTGTTTGTGGTCGACGCCGAGGCCGGCCCGCAGCCTACGACGGTTAAGCTCTGGTATGCCGCCGAGGACCTGCGTCTGGCGCGTGCGGTGTTTGTAAACCGCCTGTCGCGCTCCGAGGCCAGCTTTGCGACTACGATGGACCTGCTGCAGGAGCGCTTCGGTACGCGACTGGGCGCCGTGACCCTGGGCTGGGGCGAGGGCGAGGACTTTGACGGCATCATCGACCTGGTGCGCATGAAGGCGCGCCATTGCAACGGCACCGAAGCCGTTGAGTCGGAGATTCCCGAGGAGTATCGTGCCCAGGCCGAGGAGGCCCATGATCATCTGTGCGAGCTCGTTGCCGAGGCCGACGATGAGCTGATGATGAAATACCTGGAAGGCGAGGAGACGCTGACGCAGGAGGAGCTCGAGGGCCTGCTGTCGAAGGCGATCGCCGAGCGCATCTTTGTGCCGGTCTTTGCGGGCGATTGCATTAAGGAGCAGGGCGTCAACTCGCTGATGGACGACATCGCGACGTACTTCCCGGCGCCGACCGACTACGGCGAGATGCCGCTCATCGACGGCGACTCGCTCAAGATCTCGAGTGACGATGACCGTCCGGTGGCATTTGTGTTTAAGACCCTGGCCGATCCGCAACAGGGGCGCATCAGCTTTATCAAGGTGCTGACGGGTACGCTTGAACCGGGCCTTGAGCTGGTCAATGCGCGCACGCGCAAGGGCGAGCGTTTGGCTCACTTGTATGTGATGTGCGGCCGCGATATGACCGAGGTTGGCCATGCCTATGCCGGCGACATCATCGTGGCGCCCAAGCTGGCTGCCGAGACGGGCGATACGCTCTCGATTACCGGCAAGGTCGAGGCTGCGGCGTTTAAGTTCCCCAACTCGCAGTACCGCATCGCCATCGAAGCCGAGAACCGCGGCGACGAAGAGAAGCTCTACACGTTTATCGAGAAGGCCTGCAAGGCAGACCCGACCATGAGCATCGACCGCGACGAGGAGACTGGTCAGACCATTATCTCCGCCGTTGGTGAGGCACAGGTTTCGGTACTGCTCAATCGTCTGGAGGACCGCACCAAGGTTGCTGCCAAGAGCGTGCCGATCCGCATTCCGTATCGCGAGACCATCCGCCGCACGGCGAGCGCCCAGGGCCGCCACAAGAAGCAGACCGGTGGTGCCGGTCAGTACGGCGACTGCTGGCTGCGCGTGGAGCCGCTTATTGGGCCCGACGGCACGAGCGACGGCTACGAGTTTGTGGATGAGGTCGTAGGCGGCCGCATTCCGCGCTCGCTGATTCCCGCCGTGGACAAGGGCGTCCAGGAGACCATGAAGGACGGCATCATTGCCGGCTACCCGCTCACGGGCATTCGCGTCGCGGTGTACGACGGCTCGTATCACAGCGTCGACTCCAACGAGATGGCGTTCCGCGCGGCGGCACGCATCGGCCTGCGCAAGGCATGCGCCGATGCCGACCCGGTGGTGCTGGAGCCCATCGAGGAAATCACGGTGACGATCCCCGAGAGCTACGCCGGCGCCGTGATGGGCGACATCTCGGCCTCGCGCGGTCGCGTGACGGGCATGGAGACCGATGAGCGCGGTGACACCGTGGTCATCGCCCAGGCGCCGCTGGCCGAGCTGACGGATTACTCGACGCGCCTGCGCTCCATTACGCGCGGCACGGGTGACTTTACCATGAAGCCCGCTGGCTATGAGCAGGTTCCCTATGACGTTCAGGCCAAGCTGGTCGAGCGCTATGAGGAGGGCCGCGCCAAGTAGCGCGTGGCGTTGCCTGCAACATGCATGCCGGTGCAAGGGCCGCTCTGGGCAATCCAGGGCGGCCCTTTTTGATCCCTGGGGGACGGAGGAAAACGGATCATTTTAGGTTTTGGGGCAGCTTGGTCGGCCCTAGTCCCCCGAGGCCTGATTGCGGCCGGTGGCGTAGTCGATCTGCACGTGCGGCTGCAGATTGTAGCAATATACGTGGAAGCAGAGGGTCTTGCCGTGGTCCTCGACCGATTGCGCCTCAAGGCGCACGCCGCGGCAGACAAGTTCCTCTTCGTTGTACATGGGCGTGACGCGGTAGAGCACATGGTTGCCTGTGTCGTGGATATAGTCGAGGATCTGCTCTTCAAACGGCAGCATGCCCGTTTCGTTGAGATAGCGCGTGCCGGTGAGGAGATTCTTGCGATTAGCGTTTTCGCCGCAGAGCGACCAGGCGATGAGATGGCAACGGTTGTAGAGGCTTTGACCCGGAATAAAGTCGTAGCGCTGCTGGTGCCATCCGGCGGGGTGGATACGCGAGATATCCCCGCGCTTGCCTTGACCGAGCGACTCGGGACCCACACAGGCGAGCGCTTTGCGGGTGCGGCCTAAGCTGTCGAGCTTGGAGAACTTCTTAAAGCAGCCCTCTTTGGTAGCGCGCTCGTATTCATCGAGCGTGAATGACGGCGTGCCGAGCGGGTGCGTGCTGTCGGCGCGAAGGGCAACGTAGGGGTTGCCGGAGTAGTCGGGAATGCTGCTGAGATATACGCCGCGGGCGCGGTCGAGATCGGGGTTTTCGACCTCGTCGATGGGGGTGACGTTTGAAGAGGCATCGTCAGCGGTGTCGGTCGTGGCGGATTCAGAGCCATCGCCGGAGTCCTGATCATCTTTGGAGTCCGTGGAGCTCGCTGTCCCCGATTCGAGCCGGGCGACCAAGTCCGCTTCGTCGTCGGTGCGGTTGGGGCTCTCGCTTTGCTTCTCGGCCAGAGCAGCCGCCTGCTCATCGCTTTGCGGCGAGAGCAGCTTGGGCGCTCCGTCGAGCGACCCTGTGAACAGCGCAAACCCCAGCACCACGGCGGTGCCGATGGAAAGTACTTGCTTGTAGGCGGACTTGCGCGACATTGAGGCTCCTGGCTAGACGGTTGGGAATCTACCAGTCTAGCAGGAGACGCCGCAGACAGTTTTGCCGAACAGATTCTTAAAGATTGGGGAGGCGCGCTATCGGTCCATTTGTCCCAGAAGGGACTGCGATGGTTGGGATGTGCGGGGCTATTCGACGTTTCCCAAGATAAAACCTACCAAAATAAACCAGCCCCTTTTTGGCAGGTCAGTTAACGCAGTTCAGGTTGAGCACGCGCGAGCGAGCAGGTTCCGGGTGCGGCAAGGTGACGTGAAACAAGCGGGCGCTGACCTTTTGGTCGCGCCCGTGCAGTTGAACGTCAGATTGCCGTGCCCGGAACCTGCGCAGCGCCGAGCGGTTACGCCGTTTGTAAAACGGCGTAACCTACAAGTTCATGTTGCCGTGGATGTAGGGGGTGACTTCGGGGGAGATGTGGCCGCAGCCCAACTCGCGCAGCGCGGACTCGATAGCGGCAGGCAGCGGGGTCTTGCCCTTGTCGTCGACGGCGGTACCGCCGAGGGCAGCAATCTTTGCGACATCTGCCGGCGCGGCCTCGATATGCATGCAGCCGCCGACGAGGCGTGTGCGGACCTGTGCCAGGTCAAGATCGTGCAGGTAATCCTCGCAGGCGCGGATTAAATCAACCTTCTCGCGCGTAAGCTCCTCGCCCGTGGGGATGCGCGTGGCCAAGCAGGCGCCTGCCGGCAGGTTCCAGACGGGGTAGCCCCATGCACGCAGCAGCTCGCGCTCCTCGTCCTTGGTAAAGCCGACCTCCATAAGCGGCGAGCGCACGCCGAGCTCTTCTGCCGCACGCATGCCGGGGCGGTAGTCACCGCGATCGCCTGCATTGCTGCCATCGATGACGGTGGGAAAGCCTAGCGACTTGGCGTGGTTGACGATAGCGGTAAAGCCGGCGCGCTTGCAGTGGTAGCAGCGGTCGGCATCGTTGCAGGCTACCTGGGGGAGCTGCAGCTGATCGACCGAAAGATTGAGCACGGGGAGCTTAAAATGCGGTCCCTCATTGGTTTGCCCGTCAACGGACCGTTCAAACGAAGCCTGCTCGGGTGTGCCGGTGAGCGGCGTGGTGAGATGGACGAGGAGGGTATTGGTAGGCATGATGCGGGCGCATACGGCGGCCAAAAAGCTGCTGTCAACGCCGCCGGAAAACCCGATAGCCACGCGCCCGTATGCCAAAAGCAGCTGTTCGAGCGCCGATAGCTTGTCTTGAAGCTCCTCTGCGGGTGCCGTGGTGTCTAAAATCATGAAACGATCCTTATCGTTGAGTACTCGATCGAAAACTATAATCCTAATGCGTTACTTGCCATAAGACTTCTATCTATGTAACGAAAGTGCAATATGGTATATACGTTATATACAAGTTGCCAAATGCGGTAGAGTTGCGGCAATGCGACAGCGAGAGTCGATGGGGGACCGATATGATCAAGGCTGTTATTTTTGACATGGACGGAACACTGGTCGATACCGAGCGTCTGGGCATCAAGGCATGGAAAGCGCCCGCTGCTGAGCTGGGCGTCGCGATTGATGACACGCTGATTCATCAGTTTATCGGTCGCACGCTGCCCGATGTCATGGACATCCTTGAGGCACATTGCGGCAGTAGGGAAACCGCTGAGGCGATCTATGCCCGCCACAAGGAGATTCGCGACGAGATGGTCAAGACCGATCTGGAGCTTAAGGCCGGCGCTGCCGAGTGCATAGACGAGCTGCTGGCTGCGGGCTATCACGTAGGCCTTGCGACGTCGTCGCGCCTCGTTACGGCCGAGCGCAACCTTAAGATGGTTGGCCTCTTTGACAAGTTTGAAACGGTGACCTGCGGCGAGGACGTCGTGCACGGCAAGCCCGACCCCGAGATGTATCTGCTTGCCTGCGAGCGCGCGGGCTTTGCTCCCGAGGAATGTGCCGTGGTCGAGGATTCGCGCAACGGCTGCGTCTCGGGCATTACGGCTGGCTGCCACGTCTTTGCCGTCCCCGATATCGTGCCGCTGCCGCAGGACGTCGTGGACGGCTGCGAGGCCGTGCTCGATACGTTGTTCGATCTGACGGCGGCGGTCAAGGCCGTGCTCTAGACAATTGCGGTGTTGAAACGAGCAATTACCCACGTTTGCGCTTAAGCAAAAGGGGCCCGGCAATGGTCGGGCCCCTTTTGCTTAAGCGGCGACTTGGCATACTTGCGCGCGTGCTATAGATACGCGCCCAGGTTGATGGCGGTGGCTTCGGCGTGGTTGCTTGCCTGGGTGCTGGCGCGTTCCAGCAGGAACGGCCGCACGAGTTCTTGGCGGTTGATGTCCTCGATGGCTGTGACCGCGGTGACGGTGCGCGCTGCAGAGCCGATGCGGACGTGCTTGGTCTTTGCCGGCGCCTTGTTCTCGATTTGCTCCATGAGCAATTGAACACCCTTGCGGCCAATTTCGTAGCCCGGCGGCGCCACGGTGGTAAGGGGGACCGACCCGCTCCAGGCAAGTGGATTGCCGTCGCAGCCGGCCACGCGGACCTGCTCGGGGACGGAGATGCCTTTGTCTATCAGCGCCGAGATAACGCCCGACGCCAGTACGTCGGTCAGGCCGATGACAAAATCGGGGCGCTCGTCGCCGGAGCGCTCGGCAATCTGGGCGCCGATGCTGTAGCCGTCGGCAGCGGTATTCCATTCGCCGGCGTCGATGACTTCGATCTTGATATCGGGGTGCAGGGCAAGGGCCTTGTGGATGCCAAGTACGCGCAGGGTGAGCTGCATAAATGCCGCTCTGCCCACAACGGTGATATGGCGTGCGCCACGGGCAACGGCGAGCTCGGCGATAATGCGCCCCTGCGCCTCGTTGTCGGCGGCCACGTAGTAACCGGGTTCGGAACAGTGGATGTCCAGATGGACGATCGGCACGGGCATCTTGGTCATAGCGGGGTGCCAGTCGGGGGACGCCATGGGCTGAACCATGACGCCGGACATCTGCGTGCCCATAAAGTAGCGCAGGTAATGGTCCTGGAGAATGCCGTCGTTATCGGCGTTGGCGATGAGCAGGTCGTAACCGTGCTTGCGGGCCTCGTTATGGGCGCCGCTGGCAATTTGGAGCGAGAAGCCGTGATCGAGACGGGGGAGGACCAGGCCAAAGGACTTGGTGGTGCCGCCTGCGAGCTGACGGGCACTTTGGTTGGGCAGGTAGCCAAGGCGATTGATGGTCTCGTTGATGAGCTTGAGGGTCTCGGGGCGCAGCTTTTCGGGATGGTTGAGCGCGTTGGAAACCGTGCCCAACGAAACCCCGGCCTCGCGCGCGACATCGCTGATTTTTACCTTTGCCATAGCGGCCCCTTTGATGCGTTTCAAGTACAAGCCAGATTGTAGCATCCCAAACCTACCAAAAAGGGACAGGTTTATTTTGGCAGGTTTATCTGGGGAAACGCCGTTGCCAGCGCGGCCACCACAAAGGTTCCTGTCCCCATTGTGGTGGTTTGGACCGGCTGGACGTGTGTGCATCGGGTGGTATCTAAGTTGAGATACCACTTCTGGTATATCAGCTTGCGTTTGCGTGAGTACAATACTCGAACGTCGTACGTCTCAGCGCCCCTTGTGCGTGGACGTCTTGCAGTCACGCGAACGAAGGGATTTATCCTATGTGCGGAATTGTCGGCTACACCGGCTCTGATATTGCAAAGAACATCCTGGTCACGGGCCTTAAGCGTATGGAATATCGCGGCTATGACTCCTCGGGCGTCGCGCTCGAGGTGGGCGAGGGTGCCGCGGCTCACCTCGACGTCATCCGCCGCGTGGGCAAGGTTGCGGGCCTGGAAAGCGAGCTTTCCAACATCGACAGCGACGCTACCTGCGGCATCGGCCATACCCGCTGGGCTACCCACGGCAAGCCTTCCGTTGTCAACGCCCATCCCCACACCAGCTGCGACGGTCGCATCGCCATCGTCCACAACGGCATCATCGAGAACTTCGCCGAGCTGCGCGAGGAGCTGGAGGGCCGCGGCCATCACTTTAAGAGCGAGACCGATACCGAGGTCTTCGCGCACTTAATCGAAGAGGCCTATGCCGAGACGCACGACCTGATGGCTTCCGTACGCGAGGCCTGCACCCACGTGGTGGGCGCCTATGGCTTGGCCGCCGTGTGCGCCGACGAGCCCGGCGTGATTGCCGTCGCCCGCAAGGACTCCCCGATTGTGGTCGGCGCGGGCGAGACCGGCGCTTACGTTGCCTCCGACGTGATCGCGCTTATCGATGCCACCCGCGATGTTGTGGTGCTCGAAGACGGTCAGTTTGCCAAGCTCACGCCCGCAGGCGTCGAGTATACCGACGAGGCCGGCAACGTGATTGAGCCCAAGGTCACCCATATCGACTGGGACCTGGACATGGCCGAAAAGGGCGGTTATCCCGACTTTATGCTCAAGGAGATCCACGAGCAGCCGCGCGTCGTGCGCGATACCCTGGTGGGCCGCATGACCCCCGCCGGCGAGCTCGATATCGACGAGTTGGGCCTTTCGCTCGAGGAGCTCAACGATATCGACCGCGTCTACGTGATCGCTTGCGGCACTAGCTATCACGCTGGCCTCATCGCCAAGAACCTTATTGAGGGCTGGGCTCGCATCCCCACCGAGGTTGAGGCGGCCAGCGAGTTCCGCTATCGCAATCCCATCATCACGCCGACGACGCTTGTCGTGGCTGTGTCCCAGTCGGGCGAGACGGCCGACACCCTTGCCGCCATTCGCGACGCGCGCATCAAGGGTGCCAAGGTCTTCGGCATCACCAACGTGGTGGGCAGCCCGGTGGCGCGTGAGAGCGACGGCGTCATCTACACCAAGGCCAACAAGGAGATCGCGGTCGCCTCGACCAAGAGCTTCATCGGCCAGGTCGTGAGCCTTACGCTGTTGGCTTTGCTGTTGGCGCAGGTTAAGTACCGTCTGACCACCAAACAGGCGCGCATGCTGTTCCGCGAGCTTTCCGATACGGCCGAGCAGATCCAGTGGATTTTGGATACCCAGACCGAGACCGTTCATGAGGCCGCCCTGCTGTGCAAGGACGCGCAGTCGGCGCTGTTCGTGGGCCGTGGCATGGGTGCCGCTATTTCCTACGAGGGCGCGCTCAAGCTCAAGGAGGTCAGCTACCTGCATGCCGAGGCCTACGCCGCCGGCGAGATGAAGCACGGCCCCATTGCCCTGATCGACCCGGGCTTCCCTGTCATCGCTGTGGCCACCAAGAGTGCCACCTACGACAAGACCGTGTCGAACCTTATGGAGTGCAAGGCGCGTGGTGCCAAGGTCATCGTCGTTGCCACCGAGGGCGACGAGGAGATCAACAAGATCGCCGATTGCGTCATTCGCGTGCCGGCCGTCCGCGATGTGTTCAGCCCCATCACGGCGAGCGTCCCGCTGCAGTTGCTTGCCCGCGAGGTAGCCATCCTGCGCGGCTGCGACGTCGACCAGCCCCGTAACCTGGCAAAGAGTGTCACAGTCGAGTAGTTGGTTCCGCCGTTCTAACGACCAAGGCCCGGCTCCGTCTTTGAACTGCCTCCCATTTCTCATGTCCAAGAAATGTTCCAAGGCATCGGTAACGTTCATGCCATTTTGATAAATAATG
>URDI01000033.1:0-22463 GCA_900546475.1 uncultured Collinsella sp. | reverse complement strand
GGTGCCCTACCGGGAGTAGCCCCGACGGTTGACAAAACTATAGGAACACCCAACGACTACTTAAAAACGGGAGATTATCCACTCTCATTCTGCGAGCACTCATTTAAGTCTGTCCCCAATGAGTGCCCGGCAGCAACGGGACCGCCGATGTCTTGGCAGAGTCAGCGAAAACCCGCGTAACTAAACCCGCTCCGCGATCTCGTGAATGAGGTAGTCGGTCTTTTCCCAGCCCAGGCACGGATCGGTGATCGACTTGCCAAAGACACCGCCGTCGACCGGCTGGTTGCCGTCCTCAAGGTAGGACTCGATCATAAAGCCCTTGACCAGCCTTGAAATGGCTTCGTTGCGGCGGCAGCTGTCGAGCACCTCCTTGCAAATGCGATACTGCTCCAGCGGACGCTTGCCCGAGTTGTCGTGGTTGCAGTCGATGACCGCTGCCGGATTGGCATAGCCGGCGTGCTCGGTATAGCGCTCGGCCAGGCGCTCGAGGTGCTCGTAGTGGTAGTTGGGGTAGGTGCGCCCATCGAGACCGATGTAGCCACGCATAACGGCGTGCGCGAGCGGATTGCCGTCGCACTCGACCTCCCAGTTGCGGAAGATAAAGCTCTGATGCGCCTGGGCGGCGTAGATGGAATTGAGCATGACGGTGGTGGAACCGGCAGTGGGGTTCTTCATACCCACCGGCACCGAAATGCCACTCGACACCAGGCGATGCTCCTGGTTTTCGACCGAGCGCGCACCCACGGCGACGTAGCTCAACAGGTCGACGAGGTACTGGTAGTTGGACGGGTAGAGCATCTCGTCGGCAGTGAAGAAGCCAGTCTCCTCGATGACGCGCAGGTGCATGTGGCGGATGGCCTTAACGCCCTCGAGCAGGTCATCGGGCGCCTCGGGGTCGGGGTTGTGCAGCAGGCCCTTGTAGCCAGTGCCCTTAGTACGCGGCTTGTTGGTGTAGACGCGCGGAATGATGATGAGCTTGTCCTTGACCTCCTCGGCGGTTTTGGCCAGGCGGTTCATGTACTCGAGGACCGAGTCCTCGCGGTCGGCAGAGCACGGTCCGATGATGAGCACCTTGCGCGCGTCCTCGCCGGTAAAGACCTTGGCGACCTCGGCGTCGAATGCCTGCTTCTTAGCGGTAAGCTCGGCGGAAAGCGGCATTTCCTCGCGGATCTCCATGGGGATCGGCAGCCTGCGTTTAAATTCCATGGCCATGCGGGGCCTCCTCAATCAATTGATGGCAACGAGAACATTGTCGAATGCTCGGCATTATCCGCTGTCGCACGCTAAAGTGCAAGCACAACCAGCCAAAAAGGGAATGGATAACGAGCGAGGATTTTCGGACGCTTCCAACGAGAGTGGATAATCTCCCGTTTTTGACCTATGTTCGCGCTAAAAGTGGGAGATTATCCACTCTCGTCGAGCAAGCGTCCGAAAATCCTCGCTCGTGGCCCCTTTTCCTCCGTCCCCGAGAGATCGAAGCTCGTCTACCGAATGGTTGATGCGGCAGCGGTGCGCCCATGTCACACTCAGAGGTGGCCTGACCCACCTTGGAAGGAGCCTCCATGAGCCTTGACAACGTAACCCTGCGCGCCGCCACGCTCGACGACCTGGCTGGCATCGCCGCCATCTACAACCAGCTGTGGTGCAACACGCTGCGCAACCGCGGCGACGTCGAAGCTGCCGATTTCTGCGCGCGCTTCAACATTGCCATGCAGCTGCAGCGCTCCCCCATCGCGCTCGTCGCCGAGGCAGAGGGCCGCATTATCGCCGCCTGCTGCATCGGTATCTTCGAGGACGGCAAGCCGCGTACCAACCCCACGTGGGTACCCTGCTACGACGAGATGTTCGCCCAGGCAACCGAGATGGCAAAGACCGCCGATGCCAAACTCGAGGGCTCGCTCTTTGGCGACAGTCGCGAAAAGGCCACGGCCGATCGCTTTGCCGCCACGGGCGACGAGTATGCCCAGGGCCAGCTCAACCTGATCATCATTGTGCCCGAGTGGCAGGGCAAGGGACTCGGCCGCGAGCTCATCGACCTTGCGCGCGCCGAACTCGCCAAAGCCGGGTGCACCAAGTTCTTCCTGATGAGCGACTGCAACTCTGACTGGCAGTTCTACGAGCACCTCAACATGAAACGCATCCTGGAGGATCACAGCCAAGACACCGGCGACGGCTTTATCGTCTACATGTACGGAGGCGACACGCAGGATTAGCCTGAGTGCCGCCTCATGGGCTTTCTCCAAAACAGCCCAAACCAATCAGCCGCGCCAAAAGGGACATGCCAAAAAGGGACAGGTTTATTTTGGCAGGTTTTATCTGGGCAAACGCCAACCGCCGTGAGGAGAGCTGCTTGCCCTTGCGGCGGCCTTCTCGCCGAAAAACCAAGTGAGTAGACCTTTTGCAGGAGGCCGAGCACACTCCAAAACGCCACAGCTCTGACCTGCGGTTTTATTTAGCGTTTGTCGCGGTGTGCTCGACAGATCCAAAAAAGCCTACTCACTTGCATCTGAGGCGCACCGGATCGGCAAAAAACCGCCGCGAAAGGGGTCCGACCCCCTTCGCGGCAGTTGTTAATACGCCGAACTTGTTATCGCAAAAGCCAATCACGCGCCGAGACCACGCTACAGTCTTTCGACTCATACGTTGAATCCACGCGGGCCACAACATAGCGCGCATCTTTTGCAATGTCGATCTCATCGCATACAGCCTGTAAATGGCGGGCGTACTTATCGTGATACGTTCTGGATGATTTTATTTCGATAGCCTTGGGACTCCCTGAGTTTGTGCAGTCGAGCAAATCGATTTCTCGCTTGCCGTCGTCCCTATAGAAATACAACTCGGGATTCTCGCCCACGTTGAGATGGCTCTTCGCCGTTTCGGAAACGATGAGGTTTTCGAAAACTGCCCCCAGATAAGGGCTCTCCAAAAGTTGCTCCAGTGATCCAATTTTGAGCAAGTAGCAGAGCAGCCCCGTGTCGTAAAAATAAAGCTTGGGCGTTTTAGTCAAACGTTTCCTGGCATTTGCATAATAGGGCTGCAGTGAAAACGTCAGGTAGCTCTGCTCCAGGATAGACAACCAGCTTTTAATGGTCGATACGTTCACACCCGTATCTCGAGAAAGCGAAGATATATTAATGAGAGCACCGGCGCTCTGGGCAATTATGGACAGAAACTTATGAAACTCTGCTTTATTGCGCACGTCAAGCAAGCCCACAACATCGCGCTCAACATAGGTATCAATATAGCTGGGGAAATAAACCGAGGACGGCATTCCGGCGGAACGCAGGCGAGGGTATCCCCCTTCGAGCGCAAACAAATCCACTTCCAACTGCCCCTGCTGGCCCCTCTCCGCTTCTCGAAACGAAAATGGCAGCAATTTTAAGATCCCGACTCGCCCGGCAAGAGACTGGCCGATGCTTTTCATCATCAAAAAGTTTTGCGATCCCGTAAGGATGTATTGACCGGCGTCTCCCCGCTCATCCGAAACAACCTGAATCATCGAGAACAAATCCGGGGCGTATTGCGCCTCATCGATGATGAGTCCGCCCTTTCGGTTGCGGATAAAACTCACCGGATCCTCCAAGGCCGCGCGCCTCGTTTGGGGGTCCTCAAGCGTGACATAGGAATAGTCGGGAAAGGCATGCCTAACCAGCGTAGACTTACCGCTCTGCCTAGGCCCCGTCAACGACACAACAGGAAACCAACCCGCCATGCGAATGAGCAACTCATGCAAATCCCTGTTAATGTACTCGGCCATATCAACGCCCCTTATAACGCTGTTACCATAATCGTATAGTATCATTTGCCATAGTCTTGCAGTAGCGTTTTCCATAATCTTGTAGTAGTGTTTTCCACAATCTTTTAGTAGCCCAGTTCAAAAACGTTATTTATAGAGCCGAAATCTCAGACCCTAAATAACAATAGCCACCACAATGGGAACTGTCCCCATTGTGGTGGCTTGCAGGCGAGTTGACTTATTCGACTATCGCGGGCCGGCCGTGTCCGAGTCTAGAGCGTGGCAAGTCGCTTGGATTCGCGGACGGCGAGGGCGATGGAGATAAGACCAGTGATGGCGTCAGCCGCCACCAAGGCAAACCAGACACCCTGAACGCCCATCATGTTGCCAAGCAGGTACATAAGCGGCACGGAGCAGATCACGTAGCGGAGCAGACCGGTGAACGTGGCGATACCCACCTTCTCAACCGCCTGGAAGTACATCGACATGGTCATGGCAAGATAGCCCAGGGCCACGGCCAGGATAACGATGCGCGTGGCGTTGGCGGCAACCTCGACGAGCGCCGGATCGCTACCAGCAAAAAAGGCGCAGACCGGCGTTGCGGCCACCCATAGCACAGCAGACACCGCAGCAAGCGTCACGACCTGGTACTTAAGCGTGCAGGAGAGCGTTTCCTTGAGGCGCGCCCACGCCTTGGCGCCGGCGTTGAAGGCGGCAATGGGCTGCAGGCCGTACGAGAAGCACTGGGCGACCATCATGGTAATGTAGAGGATGTAGCCGTTGATCACACCAAAGGCCGCGATGTAGAGCGAACCCATGTCGCCGCCGAGCTGGCCAAGCAACGAGTTGGCAACGGTGTTGAAGATGAACGTGGCAGCTTGCACCAAAAAGAACGGGAAACCAATCTTGATGATCTGGCCGCAGATGGCCATGTCGAGTTTGAGGTCGGCGGCGCTGATCTGGAGCTGCGACTTCTTACCGCCGATGAACCAGAAGATACCGATGGCCCAGATACCGATGGAAAGACCGTAGTACACACCAGCTCCCATAACGCCAAGCTTGAGCACAAACGTGGAAAGCGCAAGCCAGCAGATAGCGACGATGGCAGACACGGTCATGAGGTTGGCCTGGATCTGAACCTTCTCGTCCACACGCATGACGGCGGTGACCATCTGACCAATGACCGTGAGCGGCAGCAGCACGGAGAAGGTGCGCACGCCGGCAACGGTATCGGCCATGATGTCGGGCGTGGCGCCGAAGAATGCGCAGATGGGCTCGGTAAACACAGCCATCACCACAGCAAGCAGCACACTCACAATCGTGGTAAGCCAAAAACCCTGGCTAAACGCCTTGCTGGCGCCCTTAATGTCGCCGGCACCCAAAAGGTTGCCCACCACGGCGGGCACGCCGGTGCCAAACAGGTTGCCAAAGGCCAGGTTAATGTACTCGACCGACATGATGATCGAAACACAGGCCAGGCCGTGTGCACCCAGGCCCCAACCCATCACGAGGCCCTCAAGGACCACCATGATAATCTGGGCGAGCATACCCTGGCCGGTGATGATGGTGTACTTGCGCACCAGGCCGGGAATCGGCTGCGAGGCAAGCTCACGCTCCTCCTCAACAGCGGCGGTCGTTTCTTCTGCCATTGTTCTCCCCTTTCCATGAGAGATTGATGAATGGATGCATGAATGGATGGGCGGCACGCACAGGCTGCGGCACCGCCCAGCGATGCAGCAGCCCCGCTAGGCCTCGTAGACCACCTTGCCGGCAATCATCGTGAGAGACGCCGTGGCCTCGAGGACCTCAGCCGGTTCGCAGTCAAAGAGGTTACGGTCGAGCACACAGATATCAGCCTGTTTGCCGCATGCGAGCGTACCGATGCGATCCTCGGCATGCATGGCGTAGGCGCTGCCGTAGGTGTAGGCGCGCAGGGCCTCGGCCATGGTGATGCGCTCCTGCGGGAACCACCCTTCTGGGTTGGAGCCGTCCTCGAGCATGCGGAAGACCGCGCCGTACACCTCCTCCATGGGCTCCAAGCCCACAACGGGGAAGTCACTGCCCAGGTGCACCACGGCACCGCTGGCAAGCAGGCTATGCAGGGGCCACGAAAGCGCAGCACGCTCGGGGCCCACGGCATCGTCCTTGGCAAGGTCAGCCATATCGAGCAGCATGTGCCACGGCTGCATACCAGGGCATATACCCAGCTCGGCATAGCGCGGCAGATCCTCGGGCTGAACCGTCTCGTTGTGCTCCATGGAGTGGCGGCAACCCCGCTTACCATGCAAGCGCTCGCCCTCCTCAAAGCAATCAAGCACAAAACGCACCGAGCGATCGCCGATCGTATGGACGCGCGTGTCAACGCCCCATTCCTGCGCCCTGACAATGGCGGCACGGATGCGCTCTGGATCCTCCGCGGGCTCACCGCAGGTATCGGGCGCGTTGGAATAGGGTTCAAGCATCCAAGCGGTGTGGTCGGAGCACACGCCATCAAGAAACTGCTTAAAGCCGTGCCACTCGACCTGCGTACCCGAGAAGGCGTATTTCTCCTTGATCTGCTCGAGCGTTAAGGACTCGTTTTCGAACAGATCGGTGTACAGGAACACGCGCAGTGGCAAGTCGCCCTTGGCATTAAGACCTGCCAACACCGCATACGGGTTTTCCATGCTCACAAACGTAGGATTGACCATGCCGACCGTAGTGATTCCCAGGGCATTGGCGCGCCGGGCGGTTTTTGCAAACGACGCGTCAACAACCTCGGGCGCTGGGTCGTAGACCTCGTCCATAAAGAAGACGCCGGCGTTGTTGGAAAACACGCCCGTCAGATTGCCCTCGGCATCCTTAAGGATCTTGCCGCCTGCGGGATCGGGCGTCTGCGAAGTTACTCCCACCTTGTTGATGGCGCAGGTATTGGCACTAAAGGTATGCAGGTCAACCTGCTGCAGAAAGACCGGGCGGTCCGAGATGTACTCATCGATCATCGCGGCTGTGGGCATCTCGGGGACATCCCACTGGAACTGGATAATCTGGCAGCCCAGAATCCACTCGTTATCGGGATGGTCGGCCGCAAACGCCACGACACGTTCCATCGCCATCTCAAAACTGGTGCAGTCGATGAGGTTGACGGCAAAATCGGGGTCGGTCATAAACGCGCCCTGGGCAAAATGCGTGTGCGAGTCGATCAGGCCGGGCATGACGAGCTGGTCGCCAAAGTCGCGCACCTCGGTATCGGGACCGATAAACGGTGCCAGGTGAGCATCGTCACCGCAGGCAACAATCTTATCACCGCGCACGGCAACGCCGCCCTTAAACGGCTCGAGCCCATCGCCGGTAAAGACGGCGTTGCTCTTGATAACTACATCAGCCTTGTCCATGTGAGCCTCCTCAGGCATCTTTGGTTGCAACGCGGACGCACCGCCCGCGTGGGCACTCGGTTGGGAGCGTAGCGCTCCCGCATCGGCGCGTGCCTACAAGCCGTGCTCGGACGTCTGTCCCACGTCCGCGGCTTCGCGCTACACCCATTGATACACAGGGGCAAATCCGTGCCAAGGCCAGGGATCGCAAACGGTCAGTTTAAGCAGGTTTACACGCTTTACCTGCAGGTTTATTGTCTGAGATTATTACCGCGTCATTACGCCCAACGGCGTGCCCGCCCACACGGCAAGACCCGCATGCAAGGAAGAATAGGACTAGGAACGCCAAAAGGCATCTATGAGGTCATCTCGGTTGGAGACACCGCTTTTAACGTAGATGCGATGCAAGTGCGCCTTGACAGTGCCAGGGCTGATGACCAACTCGCTGGCGATGTTTTGGGCGTCGTTGCCCTTCAGCACCAGCGTGAGCACCTCCTGCTCGCGCCGCGACAGCTTATGGGCATCGGCATAGATCACAACGCGTGATGCTAGATCGTCCCCAGAGCGTGCGCTCTCGGCCGCCACGTCCTCATCGGCACGCGGATGACGGGCATACACGCGCAGGATATGGCTAAACTGGCAAAAGAGTTGGACCGCGCATGCCACGAGCAGCACGTTTTCGGAGATATTGCGCTCGGACAGATACCACAAAAAGAGGCTGATGACGGGGTTTTGAGAGTCGGGGCGGCAGAGCAAAATCATGTAGGTGTCCTCGGCGATTACGCAAAACGCAAGAACGAGTGCCACCTTCCAAAAGAGCTTTGAGCGGTCGAGGTCGAGTTTCTCAACACGCGTGGCCCTGTGCCGGTAATGCCAGGCGGCATAGGCAAGACATCCTACATTGCCCAGGTCACGCGTGAGCCAAAAGAGATACTGCTGCATCTCTCCGGCAGCACCGCTGCGAGGCACCAGCACCAATTGCAAGATTGAAAACGGCACGATAGCAAGTCCGAGCATGCGCGACGTCGGCCTTTTGCGCAAGCGCGCAAACATCCACAGTACCACGCAGGCATAGATGGCAATACCGAGCACGCAGCGCAGCAAGGGGTGCTGCAACGGCTCGCTAAAGGTAACAGCGTAGTCGTATTTGAGCCGATTGTACTCGTCAAAAAAAATGACCGACATATCGAGCATGTAGAGCAAAAAGCCCGCCGCGGCCACCAGGCTGTCGCGACGGCGCGTCATGAGCCAAACCACCAATGCCACGGCACTGGTCACCAGAGCCACACCCATGATAATCGTGGTGTAGATATAGAACGCGAAACTCATGCCCGCCTCCCCTGTCTAGATGCCGTGAGGATGTTGACAGATTCTTTGCCGCAAGATTAGACTCACCGATTAAACGTACCGTATCGTTTAGATAAACAAGCTGTGTCTCACCAATGAAAGGAGATGCCATGGCGCCTATCGCACCGCTCAAAATACTCGTCGCCCCTGTCGCCAAGGCCATCGTCCACCTGAGCGACTCACTTACCTACAATGACGTCCCCTGTGTCGTCGAGGCGCGTTCGGACAGCTGCCCCTACCTGGGCCACGTCCCCTACTTTGCGCCTAAGCTCGTTTCCGATCCCGAGCACCGCGAACAGTAATCCAAGATGCACCAAGCGCTGCGCAACTCGCGGCGCTTACTGTTTTGGTGCAAAGTAACCTGACCCCCGTGCACCAACGCCGGGATTGTCGACGCTTCGGCCGCGGCGCGATATGAGGCGCGAAACCTCGCCCAATAACAGGCCAATCACTACGCCCGCGAGAATCGGCAACTTTGCCATCTCGGCAGGTGAGCTGTTGAGCGGCACAATCGTAGCAACAATCGAAAGCACGAGCTCCACCACGGGAATCGCAAGCGCCACCGCGAGCACCTTGCCCTCGAAAGGCGCACGGAACACACGCGAGCGATTATCGTGCTTGCGCAGACGCCAAAACGCTGGGAACATGGGGATATAGCTCATGAGCAGAAAGACGACGTTCATCGAGAAGAAGACCCAAAAGACGTCGGAACCCTCACCCAGCGGAATCTGGAGCAGCAGCACCAGGCTGGCAAAACAGCCGTTAATGAGCGCCGAGCCGTTGGGCATGCCGGTCTTTTTGGACACCAACGCAAAGGGACGCGGCATGTTGCCATGGCGCGCGGCATAGCTCGCTACGTTGTTGACGCCAAAGCTCCAGCAGATCATATTGGCGAACAACGTCACCAAAAAGGCCACGCCCACGACCATCGTCAGCGGGTGGGTGCGCCCCACCATAGCGGCGACTGCGTCCACAATGCCCGAATCGAGTGAAAGCTGCTCGGTGGGAACCGCGGCTCCAATGCCAATGCCACAGATGATGTAGATCGCCGCAATGGCCACGCCACCGGCAATAACCGCCTTGGGGATATCACGCGACGGGTTCTTCATCGTGCTGGCAAAGGTCGCGACCACTTCGAAGCCCATAAAGTTGAACAGGATAATCGATAGGTACGTCAACGAATTGGTGTCGCCCAGATCTGGAATGAAGGTCTTAAACGACATGTCGTTGGCAAAGCCGTTATTGCAGGCAAACCAAATGCCGACGATTCCCACCACAGCGGTAATGAGCACCTTGATGACGGCGCCGCCGTCCATGACCCAATCTGCCTCGGCCACCGGCTGCATTGCCATGACCGTGACGCCCCACACAAAGACAATCTCGATGGCGATTCGGATCCCGAGTGAAAACTCGATACCCCACACCGCATTAATGACACTGGGGAACATGCAGGCGATACTTGCCACCCACAGCGGAAAGTTAACCCAGTAGCACCAAGAGCAACGGGCGCCCCAACGGTCGCCCAGGCCCAAGCGAACCCAATCGTACAGGCCGCCCTCGGAATCAAACGCCGTACCCAGCTCGGCCACCACCAGACCATAGGGAAGCAAAAACGTAATGATAAGGAAGATCCACCAGAAGAACTGCACGTTGCCCATGGCAGATGCCGGAGCCGCCGCCTCGATGGTAAACACGACGCAGATAACCGAAAGGATGACCTCGATCAGGGAGAACTTTTTACCTGCCATGGCGCGCGCCCCCTACAGCAAAAAGGATGGCATCTGTACCGAAGGCGCAGCCCAAGGTAGGGTTGCAGGCCGCGTCACCGGTGCAGGTGCCATCCCAGAGAGAGGAGAGGATGCATTTGTTGGACCAACGCTCGCGGAACAGGCGCGTGTAGATAACGATACGCTGGTACATAGATACTCCGATCAAAACGGCCGCGTTCACGACCGATAACTTTCGGCAATTGAAGACGCGTCTGACCTGGGAAATTCAAGCGAACAATTGGCCTAACCCGCAAAAAATCCCAGGCCAGACGCGTACTCAATCAAAGAAAAGGGCACTCCGAAGTGGAGGCAACGGAGTGCCCAAAGAAAAACCCAACCGACCAAGACATCGAATAAACCGACCATCAATGCCCCGAGATGGTCCGATTCACCGACCGTCCGATTGATCGGCTGGGTTCCCGAAGCATCACGGCTCGGAAAGTCAGACGTTTACTCGGCGTGCTCAGGTGCGCCAGATTGGCGCGAACGAGGAGCGTAGCGTACTGACGCTACGTAAGCGACGAGTGAACGCCAAGGTGGCGTGCCTGAGTTACGCCGAGGGCTCCTGCTGGGTAATGCAGTGGATGTTGCCGCCACCGAAGACGACCTGCTCGGACTGGACGCCGACGCACTTGTAGACGCCCTCGCCCCAGACCTCGTCGTAGATCTTCTGGAGCGTGTCGACGGCCAGCTGGTCGTTCTCGTCGCCGTACTGCGGGACGATAACGCCGTGGTTGGTCACGAGGTAGTTCATGTAGGAGGCGATCAGCGGCTCGTCGGGGACGCGCGGCTCGGCGTTCTCGTCGGCGTCGATGGTGTCGCAGGAAGCCTGGTCCATGAACAGCGGGTTCACGGGCATGCAGAGCTTGTAGACCTTCATCTTGCGGCCCTTGGCGTCGACGGCGTTGGAGAGGGTCTCGTAGGCAGCGTGGCACTGCTCGTAGAACGGATACTCGGGATCGTCGGTCCAAATGCAGGCCATGACGCCCGGCGCGATGAACGTGGCGACGTCGTCGATGTGGCCGTTGGTCTCCTCGGGGTCGATGCCCTCCTTGACCCAGATGACCTTCTCGACACCCAGGTAATCCTTGAGGTGCTCGTCCATGTAGGCGCGAAGCTCCTCGCTCCAGGGCTCAAACTTCTTGCGGTACTTGGGCCAGATGGACTCGGGATCCTCTTCCTCCTCCAGAACCGCAGAGCAGGTGCGGCCCGGGGAAAGCAGGCACTGGTCGGTCACGACAAGGGTGCCCTCGCCGTCGACGGTGATGGAGCCGCCCTCGAGGATCATGTCGTCGGGACGATAGCGGCGGCAGCCGGAGAGCTCAGCCATCTTGAGGGCGATCTGCTCGTCCTTGTCCCACGGGAAGTACAGGCCGTCGACGAGGCCGCCGTAGGCGTTGAAGTGCCAGTGGTTGGCGCGCTTCTCGCCCTTGCCGTTGATGACGTAGGTGGCGGCAGTGTCGCGGAACCAGGCGTCGTCGGTGGTCATCTCGATGACGGTGACGTTCTCGTCGTTCTCGAAGACGGCCTTGCAGTTGGCGTAGTCGACCTGGTTGGCGCACATATAGACCGGGGTGAACTCGGAGATGGCGCGGGCGATGGCGGCATACTGCTTCTGGGCCGGCTTGGCGCCGTGGGCCCAGGTATCGGTGCGGTGGGGCCAGCCCATCCACACGCGATCCTGCGGGGCGAACTCGGCGGGCATGAAGAAGCCGTCGGCCTTGGGGGTGGACTCGGACTCGGTGATCGTACGCATAAGATTTCCTCCAAATCGAACGATCGCTTGCTGCGGGCGGGTTACCCGCAGCCTAAAACCAAGAGATGGTAGGCGCCCGTTCCCCGGCAAAGGTCGGGGCGCCCGGTGCCGGTTTTCACGGAATCGCACCGGCAAGCGACGACGTAACCAAGTGCGCGGAGACAAAACGCACGAAGGATACGGAAGAGAGATTGGGGTGGGCGGTGGTTACCGGAGCTATCGCTCACACCCACCCCGGGGGAATGGTTAGCAAACCTGTCGCTTGGACACGCCTCCGAAGAGGCTAGAGTGCCCGGAGTCGGGAGCGACAAGCCCGACGAAGCGCGCGTTGGTACACGAGGAGGGTTGGAGCCCCAGAACCGGGTGCTCTAGTTCTCCTCGGCCTCGGCGGCCTCCTCAGCGAGACGCTGAGCTGCCAGCTCGGGAGTGAGGCCCTTGTACTCGGTCTCGCGGCCCTTGGCGCTGACGACGCGGACAACCTCGCCGATGAGCAGAAGCACGATGAAGATAACGATCATCGGGAGCTTGTCGCCAATTTCAGCGGCAGAGAGCGGCACCAGCGTTGCAACGATGGCCAGGATCAGCTCGATGCAAGGGATGGCCAGCATGACCTTCATCATGGCGCCCTTAAACGGGAACGTGAAGATACGCTCGCGGTTGGGGTCGTTCTTGCGAAGGTTGAGGAACGCCGGGAACATCGGGATGTAGGTCAGCAGCAGGAAGACGACGGAGGTGCCGAAGAGCATCCAGAAGACACCGTTGGAGATGGCGTCGATGGGTACGAGCTGCAGGCACAGCACCAGGGAGGCAACGATGGCGTTGACCAGGTTGGCGCCGTTGGGCATGTCGTCATCCGAGATCATCGAGGCGAAGACCTTGGGCATGTTGCCGTGCTCGGCAGCGTAGCGGGCGACGGAGTTGACGCCGAAGGACCAGGCGGCCATGTTGGCGAACAGGGTGATCAGGAAGGCGATGCAGATGACCTTGAAGATCATGGAGTCGCCCACCATGGTCTGGACTGCGACAATCATGCCATAGTCGGGGTCGATGGAATCGGCCGGCACAGCAGCACCGATGCCAAAGCCAGCGAACAGGTAGATCACGGCGATGGACAGGCCACCGACGATGATAGCCTTGGGGATATCGCGAGCGGGATCGGCCATGTCGTCGGTCATGGTGCAGATGACCTCGAAGCCCATGAAGTTAAAGATGATGATCGACAGGTAGCCGAGAGCGTTGGTGTTGGTGAGCTCGGGCAGGAAGGTGGCAGCGGACATGTCGTTCGCAAAACCGTTCTCCATGGCATACCAAATGCCCAAAGCGCCAACGATAACGGCGACGGCGACCTTGATGATGGCGCCACCGTTAAGGACCCACTCGGAGTCGGCCGCCTTGGAGCGGCCCATGAGGTAGACGATCCACACAAAGGCAAGATCGATACCCATCTTGGCGATCAAGTTGAACTCGACGCCAAAGACCATGCCCAAAATATCGGGGAACATGGTGGCCAGCGAGGCGATCCACAGCGGGTAGTTGACCCAGTAGTAGTACGAGATGCGGGCGCCCCATTTGTCGCCCAGGCCATCGCGTACCCAGTCGTAAATGCCGCCCTCGCCGTCATAGGTGGTACCGAGCTCGGCGACAACCATGCCGTAGGGAAGCAGAAAGGTCAGGATCAGGAAGATCCACCAGAAGAACTGCTGGTTGCCAATGGCAGCAGCAGGAGCGGCGGCCTCGCAAACGAAGACGACGCAGATGATGGTCGAAATGACCGTCAAGAAGGAAAGCTTTTTCTTTCCGTCGCTCATGATGAGCTCCTTCGCTCAGTCTTGGACAGATCCGAGGCCCTAAGGTATTAAGGCAATTGCTTGGGCCTCGGTGAGCGGGCGACAGGAGACGAGCATCCGCCGCCCGCAAACGTGCTTTTAGAAGCCTTGAGGCTTAGAGCTGCTCGAGAGCCTCGAGAGCGGCGTGGAGCTCAGCCTTGGCGGAGTACTCGACACCCTCGTCGTTGAGCGGGGTGCGCTTGCCCAGGGCGGCAAGGAGAGCACGGATGGAGTGCTTGCGGTTCTCGGCCTCGACCCAGCACAGGGAGCGCTCGGGATCGTCCATGACCTCGTCGACGACCTCCTCGTTGCGGGTGGCCGGCAGGCAGTGCATGAACTTGGAGTTGGGGCCGGCGAAGTTCATCATGTCCATGGTGACCTGATACTTGGGATAGAACACGTCCATGTAGTTCTCGCCCGAGACCTCCTCGTCGTACAGGCCATACCACACGTCGGTGTAGATGAAGTCGGCGCCCTTGATGCACTCGATGTCGTCGGAGATGACGACAGAGCCGCCGGAGACCTTGCAGTTCTCCTCGGCGATGGCCATCATCTGCTTGCCGAACTCGGCGCGCTCCTCGACGGTGCCAACGTGCAGACCGCCGTCGGGGATCTGGTGGCCCTTAGGTCCAAACTGGACGAACTTCATGCCGACCTTGGAGGCGATGAACATGAGGGAGACGCAGACCTGGGTGGCGTCGCCGATGAAGGCCAGGGTGCAGTCCTCGATCTTCTTGCCCTCGGGGAGGTTCTCGAGCATGGTCATGAGGTCGCCCATCTCCTGCGTGGGATGGTTGAACTCGGACATGCCGTTGATGACGGGCACAGCGGAGCCCTCGGCGAGGCCGACGACGTCCTTGTGACGGTCAACGCGAGCCATCATGATGTCGAGCAGCGAGCCCATAACGCGAGCGGTGTCGCCCAGGGACTCGTGACCGCCGAGCTGGATGGTGCCAGGGCCATAGAACTGAGCATGGCCGCCGAGGTCGGTCATAGCGGTCTCGAAGGAAAGACGAGTGCGGGTGGAGACCTGCTGGAAAATCATGCCAAGGCTCTTGTTGCGGAGCAGGTGCGGATAATAACCGTCAACCTTGATGGCCTTCTTCATTGCCAGGCCAAGATCCTCGATAGCCAGGATCTGCTCTTTGGTGAAGTCGTTGGTGTCGATGAAATCCTTAGGCAGTGCCATGTCGATTTCCTTTCCGCCGGTCTTGCCGACTATTACTATGAGGCGCTCGAACATCACGCCTCGTGTTGACAAGACCATCATTCACCCGTATGCAATTTTTACCTAGTTTATTCGGGATTAAAGACCGTTCACGGAGTTACACCCCCTCTAAACCAATATAAACCCGCAGGTCAAGAGCTTACAGGGGGTTTACCATCTAGAACCGCGAACGGTATACGGCTATGCTGTATCTCGGCGCCTAATCCACAATGAAACGAAGGGTTGAGACGTCTATATCCCACAAGGTATACAGAACTCGGCCATAGAATAAATGAGATGGGACGGTGACAGATGAACACCCTGATGTTCTTCTATACCCTAGCGATACTCGTGATCTGTATTGTGACGGCGGTGCTCTCGCTTGCCGCCTATGCCTCATCTCGTCGACGCTTCTTTATCTATGGCAGCGGCGTATTTATCTGCTATGCCATCGAGATGACCGAGATTTTCTTTTTTGAATACACGCTGCAAAACCAGAGTTTTCCAGCCAGCGACTATTACTCAATTACCATGCCTGTGTTGCGGACCTTTGTGGCGACCGCTTCGCAGGCTTTTATTTGGCTCATTGCCATGGATTTGCTCGACAAGCATTCAAAAAAGCAGTTTGTCATTCCCGTCGCAACGTTCTTGCTGAGCGAGCTGCTGATTATCGTCGCTGTCCCCTACGGCCCCATTCATCAATGGCTCTACTACACGATGCGTCAGGTATTCCTTGTTTTCGTGGGGCTATATATCTTTTGGACGGCACGCAAGAGCACACAAGTCGAGCTGAAGGCACGCGTTAACAACCAACGAAAGCACCTGATTATCGGCGCTATTCTGGTCGGTTGCATCGTTGCCGAGGATTTCTACAACATTCTGATTGTCCCCATGAGTCTGGCGCCCTCTTGGCTGCAACTATATCTGTCCGAGCGCAACTTTAGCGAAAACGTCTTTGCCTGCTACTTTGCGATTCTGCTGATCATCTACTCCTACCACGTGCTTTCAATCCGCATGCAGGAGGCGCCCGAGGAAAAGAACGTCAGCGATCTTGATCGACACATCGAAGAGCAGATGCCCTTCTATCGCAACGCCTACAAGCTCTCCAACCGTGAGACCGAAGTTATGCGTCTGGTCGTACTGGGCAAATCGAACCAAGAGATCGCTGACGAGCTATTCCTTGCCGTGGGCACCGTCAAGACCCACATCCACAACATCCTGGTCAAAACCGAACAGCAAAACCGCACGACGCTCATCCTCCACTTTTGGAAGCGATAACCTGCCAAAAAGGGACAGGTTTATTTTGGCAGGTTTTATCTGGGTAAACGCCAAAAACCGCCGCGAGGGAGCTACTTTCCCTCGCGGCGGTTTTCTGGCTCACGCTTTCTTTCGTCTCAATCTGTAACATATGGAGACCAAATCGCCGTCTTACTGTTACAGATCGAGACGAGTTACAGAACGCGCGTCGAATAATCTCAATCTGTAACAGGTAGAAGCGTTTTTGCCAGTCAGATGTTACAGATTGAGATAAACGAAGGAGCGGTAGCGTTAAACAAGTCCGCCACAAAGTTATTCGGAGAGATCCGATCCTAGAGTTGTCTACCAGGTACGATATGTGCACTGATATTTTGTCTCAAACCCGGGCATCCCGTTGCCGCGTGGGCTTAACGCGGCACCCGTATAGAGAATCGTTTGCCCCGTACGAGAATACGAAGTTTTGAAAGACAGCCTCTTGTATGTCTGGTCGAAACAATCAACATTCTCGCTCGGGTGGTTCGCAGTGGAGAACGACTTGTAAGTGTCCAAGACGTCCGCTGTCACAAGACGACAAGGCGCGACAGAACCTGCATCTGGTTTCGCCGTCGCACAAACGGGAATTGTGACCATCGACAGGGTAAGCATAAAACATGCGAACATTGCCTTCGCAAAGTTCTTCGTTACATGGCGTTTCATGGTTATCTTCCTTTCCTAGTTTTACTGTCGTTCGTCTTGAAAAGCTGCGCGTATACATTACCGATCCACTTCGAATCACCTCCCATTTCTCTGGTAACGACACGCGAGTCATCCCCTGTGAGCAATACGGAGGCATCGCAGAGCGATTCGAGGTTTCCGATAAGATGAGAAGAGATAATGACATGTGCTCCTCTACCCGCTTCATCTCTAAGAGCATTCGAAACAATCGCAACGTGTCTCACATCAAGTGCATTCATGGGCTCATCCAAAAGGACGACTTCGCAATAGGACATATACGCCATCGCGACATTAAGTAATTGTCTATTTCCATCAGACAGCCTAGATACGGGCGCATTCTTCAACCCAGTCAAGTCAAAGCGATCAAGCACTTGGTCCAAAGTGCGAGGTGAATGCCAAATTCTCCTGCATCGGTCGAGATGAAAAGCGACGGTCATGTATGGAATCAACAGCGACGGCCTATTCGGAACCAAAAAGAATACCTTTCTCATTTCCTCACGGTCGACGCATACTTTTGCATGAAAACAGAGAGAACCTGACACGCGCACTGATGGCCCAGCATCTCCCCAAAGAGTATTCAGTAGCGTAGTCTTGCCATGTCCATTTGGCGCGACAAGACCCCATATCTGGCCAGCGGGCATATCAAACTGCAATCCCTTTACCAGCTGGTTTTTTCCAACCGTCAACGCATCCAGCGACAGAGAGAGCAAGCTTTTCTCGCCCAAACTATCCGGGCGAATATGGTTCCAGGCCCAGCGATTCTTGCTTTTTAGACGCGAAAACGAAATGACCCCCAACGCGCAAACAGCAAACGCGCCCATCACGGCAAAGAGGCAGTGCGATGCACTGGCTTCAGGAACGAGAGATACCTCCGCTCCATTGGCGTAAGATGCGCCGCCGAGCGCAAACGAAGAGGCAGAATAGCTCGACACCATATACGGCAGCAACGCATGCCATGGAGCATCTTTGCTCGCATAAAACGGAAGCTGGCTTATGCCCCCCACAAGAGCGATCACCATGGACGAAATGGCCCTGTTTCTGCTTCCGGCGTACACGCACACGCCCAAGCAAGCAAACATCATCGACAGCACAGCTTCAAAGACGGCAAATAGCCCTAGCTGAACTAACACAGTTCTTTCGACTACGTCACCATACTGAATGAATACGACTGGGTACTCTGTCTGACCTACACCGTTAAACACCGTTGCCAATACAAAACAGGGAGCCAACGCCAGAACCAAAACCAGCATCGATGCAATACCAGAGACGAGAACGCGGCATGCATTCATCTCTAACTTTGACAACAACGCTCGATCGTAGAACCGCTTTCCATCCCCCTCAAGCGACATATAGAGGACGAGAACCGGGACCAAAAGCCACGCTATTGCAGGAACAGCGCCGCAATAATATGCGAGAAGGATCATCCCGGGCATTTTTGTTGTTGAGTCGTACGATTCCGGATGGGCCAGCATCGATATGGCTCGGGGAAGACGTTCTTGGGCTTCAAGCGATAACTCCGAATCAACACCATTCAAATAACCGAGTCGGTATTCCTTGAGCAATAGATTGTCGTAATCGGCAATCGCATCGTAATACTCTCTGGAGTCCGCCTTGCTTTCAAGCGCCCGATCAAGGCACGCCCTTTCGTCGGCAATGATGCTGTTGAGCTCCTGTGGGGCAGTGTCATAAACGCCGTCAGAGACTTGAGAGACCAAAAGGGCTCTCTGGTCTTCGATGGAAGCTCTACCATATAGATAATCTGCTCCCGTTGGAACGGATAGAAATACCGGGATGCAGAATACGAGCGCGAGCAGCGCCGTCAGCAACATAATTCCCCGGTTGCGCGCAAGAACTTCTAAATTAAGCCGTACATATGTGAGGCAATCACAGGTCTTCACAGCAAGCACCTCCGGTTCGCAACACACGAGTCGTCGGACCCGTTGTCCGGAAGTATCGCCTTCATCGTCAGAACTGTCTGTAGACGTGTAGGATGGATTTACAATCTTATTTGTCTACAGGCTTCTACCTGCTATTTTCTATAACATCTGCCATAAGACTAAAAACCCTATCTCTAAGTTCACGCTCCGAGTGAACTCCAAGCAAGGCATAGCTCTTGCTCTTGGCCTCTTTGACGGTTCCCCGAGCAACGTTAAGATGTGCGCAAATCTCGGTGGTTCTATTGCCATCAAAAACGCATGTCATGATATCGGCATAAAGCGGCGTGAAACCAAGCCTCAAGAAGGCCTCACGCACGGTATCGCGTCGATCACCCACCCGAACCGTATCTTTCGAACGCAAGAATAGCAGCGAATTAGCCATAAGGATAAGTACGACAAGGAACGCAGTCACGCGTAAGGCAGGCATAAGGCCGCCAACGGCCTCACCGCTCCCAACGGACTCAAAGAAAATGTACAGTCGACTTACCACATCGTGAACCCAGAACGCTGCTCCAGCACCCACAGACACCGAAGAAAGGGTGAGTTCAGGCGAAAGGCACAAGTGCATTTCAGACATCCACCGTATAGCCGCACGGCAACACAGGGCCACAAGCACTATAGCTATCGATAGGATTATCGCATCATGCTCAAAGCCGAAGCATACGAGGATTTCCTCGATGCCCATTCCAGACGCATACATAAACAGGAAGCAGACGAAGACTATCCTGCAGTTCTGATTGAACGATGAGGACCCCAGCGATTCTGAACGGTGATCATGGCCTTTTGTTGCGTCAAGATGCCACGCATCCTTTGACAAGAGAAGTCCAGCCGTCGCCTCTGAAATGTTTTTATATCCGGTTTTAGTCAAGGCCCGCGACAAATAGGTACGGGCAGTAGACGGGGAAATGTCCAAGGCAGAAGCAATCTCCTCGTACGTTTTTCCCTCTATCCTCATAGAGAAAACCGCGGACTCCCTTTGAGAAAAACCCGAAGCCGTAGGGATATCGGCAACTGCAGAGTGTTTTCCTCCTAATTTGGCGGCCGCAGAAAAAGCGCTCGTTAAGTCGGGGAAAAATCGCGTTATGGCCCTGGCAAGGATACTGCCCAAAACGGTAACCAGAAGCAATACGATCTCTTGATGCCCACCAAAGCTCAGGAGCACAGCCCCGATGTTTATATTGCGCGAAAACAAACAATCCGTATCGAGAATAACGGCGGCATTACCAAACGCAAGAGGTTCGACGAGCGAGGCAGCAACCCCCATCTCGGCGTTAACGGAAAGGAAAGAACCGATGGAGTCCATCAACGGGACGAGAAGAAACTGAAGGCCAACAAGCAAAGCAATCAAGAGCACAACGGGGCTGTAAAGTGCGAGCTCAGGATACCCGTGGAGAGCAGAGCCATCGGCCACATGTTTCCCCTTTAATCCCGCACGTATGTTTGCGAATTCACCGCCAAGCACCCAAGAACAGCAAGCGACAAGCAAGGGGGCTAGTAACAACAAAATGAACGCGAGCGCCGAAACCACAACATGAAATTGATGAAAGACATTAAGAGATATCGTGTACATCACAAGAAGTGCAATGTCTACGAGCATAAGTCCAAAAAGCCTTTTGGAAATACCCGGTCTCACAGGGCGAGAGATGAGGCCCACACAGAAGCCCGAAAACAGATGCAGACCGATAAGAACGGTGCCAGAAAGGCCCGTATAAATACTTGGCGCCACACAATACAGACCAGCCGCCCCTATAAACAACATAATTGAATGCCAGAGGAACGAGCGCGTCACGTTTTGCAGGGTAGCTGCCTCGGTTGCCATAAAATCAAAGCTCCTAGATAGCATTTTGGGTATTTTAACATCGTTCCCGGCGTTAAAAAAATGTTACCCGAATTAATCAATATCCCCCCTCCACCAAAAGGCACCACGCTGATCCTCCACTTTTGGAAGCGATAACCTGCTAAAAAGGGACAGGTTTGTTTTGGCAGGTTTTATCTGGGCAAACGCCAACCGCCGCGAGGGAGCTGCTTTCCCTCGCGGCGGTCTTCTAGCAGTAAAACCAAGTGAGTAGGCTTTTGGCGGGATGCCGAGCACGCCCCAAAACACCACCGCCCTGACCTGCGGTTTTGTTGAGCGTTTGTCGCAATGTGCTCGGCAGATCCAAAAAAGTCTACTCACTTAGTTTTGAGATGCATCAGGCGGGCAAAAAACCGCCGCGAAGGGGGCCCGGCTCCCTTCGCGGCGTTTGTTCGCTGTGGTTATGCGGCGGTTTTGCCCGCTCGCTACTCGCTGTAGCGGGTGGCGATGGCAGCTCGCACCATGCCGGTGCTCATGAGGTACGTTACCAGGAAGTAGCCGCCGTAGGCTGCCAGGAAAATCGCACAAGTGAGGCCCACCGTGCCGCCGATGCTCATGTTGCCAAACGTGCTCACCAGCTCGATGATCACCTTGAGCGCCACAAAGGAGTGCGCCAGACCCACTGCCAGCGGGAACAGGAAGAACACCGCTTGCTGCGCCATCACCGAATGCCGAATCTGACGGTCGTCACAGCCAATCTGCGCCAGCACACGATAGCTGCGGCTGCCATCGGCCACATTGGAGAGCTGCTGGATCGACAGAATCGCCGCACATGCAACGACCAGCACAAAGCCAATGTAGATGGCTAGATAGCTAATCATGCCGTTCATCTGCGCTGCTTGCGTGTACATCTCGGAACGCGTGATGAAGACTCCCCACGACCCCGGCTCCTTGCCGTCAACGAGCAGGTTGTCGAGCATAGTGTATTTAATGAGCTCATCGGCCTCGGCAACATCCATCCCTCGCTTGTAGTTAACGAGCAGATTACTGGAATACGGTTGCAGATTAAGCTGGGACAGCAGCTCATCGGCTACGACCACGGTACCGGGATTGCTGCCCATCGCCGAGTTGGCGATGGCCGCCGTGTCCTCGTCCGACTTATCGGTTGCGGGCTTGAGCGTATGCCCGCCCAAGGTAAGGGCATGGCCGCCAGCCATATACTTGGTGTACAGGTCGCCCAGCTCACCGCCCATATCACACGTGAGCAGATACTGGTCGCGGCCAATGCTCACCGGCTCCTCGCCCATCATCTGGCGCAGTTTGTTGTACTGGCTCGCCGGCGTCACATACAGACCCATCGCATCGGCGTTGCTTCCCTCGAGCGCCTTGGGAAGTTTTTCGCCCATGGCTTTGCACATCTCACCCGCCACCACCGAGGGGCCCGAGCCGCCAAGCGGGTAACTCAGATACGAATCGATCTGCACATGCTCACCGGCAACATCGGCGATATTGACCTTCTTGCCGGTCTCGTCGTTGTTGTCCGCCGACTTGCCCTTAATACCGTCTGCAACGTTATCGGGATCTTTACGATCGCCATGCCATGCAGCGTACAAATCGACCGTTGCATCGGCCAGCACCATGCGATCGGCCTCAGACGGATTGACATACTCCTTGTAGTAGTCGAGCGTTTCGGGCGTGTAATAGACATACGTCTGAGACACGTCAACAGGGTTATAGCGCTCCAGATTCTCGTTCATCACATTGGC
>URDI01000032.1:0-23453 GCA_900546475.1 uncultured Collinsella sp. | reverse complement strand
CGTCGATGACAAGGATGATGTTGCCGATACGCTTTACTTCGTCGATCAGGCCCTTCATGCGGCTCTCAAACTGGCCGCGGAACTGCGTGCCCGCCACGAGAGCGGTCAGGTCGAGCAGATGGACCTCCTTGTTGCGCATCTTGAACGGAATGCGGCCCTCGTTGATGCGGACTGCCAGACCCTCGGCAACGGCGGTCTTGCCGACACCCGGATCACCGATCAGCGCCGGGTTGTTCTTGGAGCGGCGGGACAAAATCTGGATGACACGCTGAATCTCCTTGGAGCGGCCGATAACCGGGTCCAGCTTGCCCTCCTTGGCAGCGGCGGTCAGGTCGCGGCCGAACTGGCTGAGTGCGTCCTTGCTGTCAGCGCCGCCGTTTGCAGCAGTACTAGGCTCGCCGGAAACGCTGTCCTGTACGCCGCCGAGCGCCTCATTCAGCTTCTCAACAAGGATTTGCGGGGTGATACGCAGGTTGGCCAGTGCGGTCAGTGCCACATTCTGCCCTTCGCGCAGGATGCCGAGCAGCAGATGTTCGGTGCCGACATAGCCGGTGCCCATCTCGTTCGCGGACTGTACGGACAGCTCTACAATGCGCTTGGTGCGCGGCGTCATGCCCTGCGGCGCGGTGGAATCCGGGGTGCCGCGGCCGGACAGCTCCTCGATCTGATGAACGAGAGCTTCGTCGGTCACGCCTGCGGCAGTGAGTGCCTTGGCGGCCGGGCCGCCGCCCTCACGCAGCAGGCCGAGCAGCAGGTGCTCCGAGCCAATGTAGCTGTGACCGAACGAAGCGGCCGCTTCCTGTGCAAGCGTCAGTGCCTGACGGGCACGCTCGGTAAAACGGTTTTGATAGAACATAAATAACACTCCTTTCAGAGTAGGAAAATAGCTTGATTTAGGGGTAAAACGTCCTCACAGGGGCGCACAGTGTGCGTCCGGATTTCAGCATCGTGGTTGGAGTGGGCGCACACTGTGCGCCCCTGCGGGACAGGTGATTAGTTGAACTGAATAGGCTTTGTCGCTTCACGCAGGATTTCCGCACGCTTCTTATCGCGGTCCTGCGGTGCGCCGGTCAGCATTGCCGGACGGATGTGTTCCTCCAGTGCGTACAGCTTCTGCGCGTCCATGCCGGACAGGAAGCCCATCTGTAGACCGATCAGCACATCGGAAATGCACTGTACGGCTTCGCTCGTGTCGATGAGGTAGGCGCTCTTCATCGTGCCTGCTGCGCGGTAAATGCGGTCGCGCAGTGCGGGTTCATTCTGGCTGCGCAAGATCGAAGACGCCGGCGGTGCCCGCATCATCCAAACCGTGCGCGGGGTGGGCTATGTCTGCCGCGCGTAACGCCGAGACCAAGCGCGTCACCTCCATCGCCCGTGCCATCAACTGGAGCTATATGTGGCGCCGTCTGATGAGCTATGTCTGGCTCGATCTGTTGCTGATGGTGATTGCGGCGGCGATCCTCGTCTATGGATACAACCAGACGCTGCCCGACGGCGCGTTTACCGCAGGATGGATCCCCGGCGCCACCGTTCACGACATGTCGCTGACGCCCGCGCGCGGCTGGGACCCGACCACACTCACCTATACCGTCGAGCTTGCGCGTACCACCAAGACCTTCCCCCTCGCGCAGGACCTCGTCGCACTGTGGCCCCTCTATATCGTTGTTGCAGGTTGGCAGGTCATCGGCGTGCTCAACATGCTCGGCGGTGCCCGCCGTGTGCGCCGCACCATGGCGCCGCTCAACGATCTGGCCCTGCGCGTGGACGAACTCGGCCGCATGCAGCTCTCCGGCGGCAAGATGGAAACGCTGGAGCAGGCCATCGAGCGCGCAAGCGTCGACTCGCCGAGCGTCACCACCGGCGACGCCGACCTGGCAAGCATCGAGGTCGCGCTCAACCGCCTGCTGCGCCAGATGCAAGAGGCAAAGCTGCAGCAGATGCGCTTTGTCAACGATGCGAGTCACGAGCTGCGCACGCCCATCGCGGTGATTCAGGGTTACGTGAACATGCTCGACCGCTGGGGCAAAGACGACCCGGACGTGCTGGCAGAATCCATCACCTCGCTCAAAGCCGAAAGCGAGCATATGCAGGAGCTCGTGGAGCAGCTGCTGTTTTTGGCACGCGGCGATGCCGGTCGCACCGTGCTGCGGCGCGCGAATACCAACCTGGCTGCACTGGTCGGCGAGGTTTGCGAAGAATCACAGATGATCGATGCCGGGCACACATATCGGCTGGCGTATGATGCCGCACTTACCGGCGACCCGCGCTGCAACGCATCGGTTGACGTGGCACTCGTGAAGCAGGCGCTGCGCGTGATCGTGCAAAACGCCGCCAAGTATTCGGACGCAGGCACGACCGTCACGTTTGCCATAACACCCGATGCGGGCGCAGGCACGATCGACATAAGTGTTGAGGACGAGGGTATCGGCATGAACCAGGAATCCGCAGCTCACGCGTTTGAACGGTTCTACCGCGCCGACAACGCACGCGATGCCGGCGCGCAGGGCTCGGGTCTGGGGCTTGCCATTGCCAAGTGGATCGTCGATAGCCATGGTGGTGTCATTGGCGTGACCTCAGTCGAGGGCGTCGGCAGCCGCTTTACGATTCGCCTGCCGTGGTAGGGGCGTCTCTCACGAATCGAAGGTGAATGCTTTTCCGCGAAGTGAACGACCTATTTTGGACCCCCGAAGCATCCACACTTTTTGACGCCAAAACTGCAGGAAAAACCTTACGAAACCGCAGGAAACGGTGCCTCCAAAGTGTCGATGCTCCAGAGGTCCGATTTCACTCGTTCACTTCATGGGAAACCATTCACCTTCGTTTTACGGCAGCCCGTCAGTCACCCTCTCGGCATTAAAAATGGGGTAAGGCCACGTAGCCTTACCCCATTTTTCGTTAGCTATGGCAGCTTGTGCGCTACTCGCGGCACAGGTGCACGGCGAAACCGGCAAACTCGCGCTTAAAGTACACGAGCTTGGTGCCGCCGTCGGGCAGCAGCACGCGCGACTCCTCGTTGACCTCGAGCCCGCGCTCGGCAAACCACTTCTCGGCCGCATCGATGTCGTTGACAGCAAAGCCAATGTGGCCCTTGGCGCCACGACCGTTCTGCTTCATGATCTCGACCAGCGAATCGTTAAAGTACGAAACCGGGGTCTCGATAACTGGCAGGCCCATCATCGTCGAGAACAGCTCCGCGATCTCCAGGGCGTCTGCCGGGTCAGTGGCGTTAATGCCCACATGGGCAACGCGCATGCCAAAGAGCTCTACCGGGTTGGCGTTCTGCTCACTCATACAGTCAGCGCCTACTGAGCCATAACGTCGAGGACGGCCTTCTCGGCAGCGACGCGGTTCATGCCGGTCATGAAGGGCACGCCACTCACGTACGGGCAGGTGAGGCCCTCGGGGGCAACGGTGGTGGCGATCAGCAGGTCGGCGCCCTCGTCGCAGTAGTCCTTGGCCTCGGAGATGGCGCACTGCACGATCTCGTACTTGCCGGCGTAACCGTTGGCGTCGAGCAAGGTGGCGACCTTCTGGGCAACGAGCGTGGAAGTAGCAGCGCCAGCACCGCAAGCCAAAACGATCTTCTTCATAGGTAATGTCTCCCTTCATGGTTTACTTTAGGTAAGTGTACCGCAGCGAGCGATAGCACTCGGCCTCGATGAGCTTTTATGCCAGTTTGCTTGCGCGCTGCGTATAATACATCCAGTACGTGTTGTCATACCGCTCGCTTTATGAGTGACTAAGGACCCTAATATGCCCGATTCCCGCACACTCTGGACCGCCGTCGTTATCATCTGCATCGCCGTGTCGGTGTTCTTTAGCGTCAAAAAACGCACCACGTTTAAACGCCTGCAGCAGCTTATGGCCGCTAAGCAGTGGGACGAGTTCGATCGTTTGCTCGACGGCAAACTCACCAGCATGCTGTACCCGCGCTACAACCGCGACTACCTGCGCCTGAACTCCTATCTGCTGCGCGAGGACCACAAGCGCGCCGATGAGATGTTCGATTTGCTGCTGGGGCTCAATCTGCCCAAGATGCAGCGCGTCGACCTGGTCATTAAGGCCTTTAACTACTACGTTGGTCAGGAGGACCGCAAAAAGTCCAAGGAATTGCTGCGCGAGATCAAAGGCTTTGAGGGCGGCCAGGCCGAGGCAGTCGCGCACGAATGCCAGCTGATGTATGACACGATGATCCTCAAGCGCCACAACGATATTCCCGAGCTGGAGCGCATGCTCAAGGAAGCCGGTGACGACAAGGTCAAGAGCTGCCGCCTGGAATACCTGCTGGCCCTGCAGTACCAGAACAAGGGCGACGAAGCCAAGTTCCAGGAGTTCCTGGAGAAGTCGGGCCAACACTCGATGGCCGTCAACGCGTAACGGACGGCTTGTGCTAGACTTCTAGTCTCACGGGGGCGTGGCGGAATTGGCATACGCAGGGGACTTAAAATCCCTCGCCGCAAGGATTGTGGGTTCGAGTCCCACCGCCCCTACCATGTAGTGCTTACGAGCCCGTGTCCCCCAGGGAGGCGGGCTCATTTCTTTAAGATGCCGGTGGGGCTCGAACCCGCGAGGGGGCGAGCGTCAAGCGGACGCGCAGCGTCCGTAGCGAGCCGGCGAGGACGCCGGCAGGCAGCAGAAGCCGGTGCGGATTTGCGCAACAAATACGCAGATGTCCCACCGCCCCTACCATTTGGCTTTTACGGGCCCGTGCCCCCTGGGGATGCGGGCTCGTTTCTTCTGGATGCCGTTAAGCCTCTAAGTTGCGATGGAATAGTTCCTGTTTTGGCAGTTTATCAGCCCATTTAGGAACTATTTCACCGCAACTTATGAGGGGATGGTTAAAGGGCGCTGAGGCTGGGGGTCCAGCCGATGGTGGGTAGCTCACCGTCGAGAACCTCGTTAATGGTGGCGGCCATGCCGGCAAGCAGGCTGTTCTCGCTTACGGTGAGCGTGTCGTAGCCGCCGGCTCGCATAAGCTCGCGAATCACCACGGCACCAGCCAAGATCACGCCCGCGCGTTTGGGCTGTACACCCGGTAGCGCGGCGATGCCTTCCGCGTCCAACACAGACATGCGCTCGATAGCGGCCGAGACCTGCTCCAGCGACAGCTCGCGTAGGTGCACAAAGCTCGAATCGTACGGTTCCAGCTCGTGGACCAGAGCCACCAGCGTAGTCACCGTGCCGCCCACCGCGACTAAGCGTTCGGCGCGCTCAAAGTCGACAGGCAGGCCCTCAAAATAGGCGGCGAACTGCTCGCCTGCCCACGCGGCAGCGGCAGCAAGCTCGCCATCCGCGGGCGGCAACGCGGAGAAAAAGCGCTCCGTCACGCGACGGCAACCGATGTCCAGCGAGCGCGTTCCCTCCAGCGCAAAGACGCTGCGCTCCGGAGCGTATACGCCCGTCGCGAGCTCCGTGGAGCCGCCGCCCGAATCCGCGACGATGATGCGCTCGCCGGCAAAGTCGTGCGCCACGCCAAAAAATGTCAGGCGCGCCTCGACCTCGCCCGGAATCACCTGTGGTTTGAGCCCCAACTCGCGCAGGCCGTCCAGCAGCAGCGCGGCATTGGATGCATCGCGCGCGGCGCTCGTGCATGTGGTGCAAATGCACGCGGCCCCAAAGGCACGCGCCTCGTCCACAAACATGCGACACGCAGCGAGCACACGCTCGACAGCCGCCTCGCAAAAGCGACCCGTCGCGTCCACACCCTCGCCCAGGTCGGTAATCTCGGTATGCTTGGACGATCCCACGATCGCCCCGCCCTCGACCTGGGCCAACACCAGTCGCGACGACACCGTTCCCAGATCGATCGCCGCCACCTTATATCGTTTGCAATCTGCCATTGCGGGTTCCCCTCCGGGCGCTACTCGCCGTTGGACACGACCGTCTGGCCCTCGACACCGTTAAACCCAAACAGCATGTCGAGCGCCTGGATATACCACGGGGCGTCCTTACCGACTTCTTCGATTTCCTTGGCAACTTCGCTGGCCTTCTTGGCGTTCGACGACTTCTTGCTCGAAGACGAATCCGAATCGTCGTCCAGGCCCTGCACTTCAATCCTCTTCTCGCCTGGCATCACCAGGCCCAAGTCCTCGGATGCCGCGTCCTTGATACCCTCCTCCGAGAGCAGCTTGTCGACGCTTTTTTGCAGCTCATCATTGTATTGCTGACGAATCTCGACCTGCTTGGCCAAGATATCGCTCGAACGCTTTGCCACGTACAGATCGCGCACGGGGAAATACAGGCTCACGAGCACCAGAGCAACGACGATGCCGATGAATAGCCCTCGCTGAGGACCATGGGTAAAGTCGTAGATCGCCTTGACCACCGCGTTGTCGTTGGCGTAGTGCATAAAGTCCGAGCCCGAAAAACGGTTCGAGGGCCTGCTCGACCTGTCGTGCGTCTGGGCCGAGGGACGCGACGCATGCGACGAACGTGCCGGGCGCACTGGTCCATCTGTCGAAGTATTCACTTGAGCATTGGGGCGCGAGGTACTTGTCGGGCGTTGCATGGAGCGGTCGGCGCCGGCGTAGGCGGACCCACCGAGCTGCACCGTGCGCGCACGGCGAGGCGACGGCTCACGCGAACCGGCGGAATAGTACCTGTTGTCGTAAATCTGATCCATGTGCGCCTTGTGCGGTTGAGGTTTGTTTGCGCTAAGTATTCTAGTTATAGCACGAGCGCGCGCACCGCCTTCGCCAGCCTTTGCTCGACATAAAAAAGGCGCTGAGCCGTATGGCCCAGCGCCCAATGGTGCTCAACCGCGCCCGGCTGGAGCAAGGCGAATCCGAGTCTTCCCCGCCCCCGCGACCTCCGCGTGCCTAGCGAATGTTGTAGAACGCGGCCTTGCCGGCGTAGCGCGCGCTGCCCTCGAGCTCGTCCTCGATGCGGATGAGCTGGTTGTACTTGGCGATACGGTCGCTGCGGCACGGGGCGCCCGACTTGATCTGGCCGGCGTTGACGCCCACGACCAGGTCGGCGATCGTGGAGTCCTCGGTCTCGCCGGAACGGTGGCTCACGATGCAGGCGTAGCCGGCCTCCTTGGCGGTCTCGATGGCCTCGAGCGACTCGGTGAGCGTGCCGATCTGGTTGACCTTGACCAGGATCGCGTTGGCGGCGCCCAGCTCAATGCCCTTCTTGAGGCGCTCGGTGTTGGTGACGAACAGGTCGTCGCCCACCAGCTGCACCTTGTTGCCAATGCGGCGGGTAAGCTCGACCCAGCCGTCCCAGTCCTCCTCGGCCATGCCGTCCTCGATGGAGATGATGGGATAGGTGTCGACGAGCTTCTCCCAGTAATCAACCATCTGGGCGCTCGTGTACTCCACGCCCTCGCCCTTGAGCTCGTACATGCCGGTCTCGGCGTTGTAGAACTCGGTCGAGGCCGGGTCCATGGCGTACATGAAGTCGACGCCGGGCTTAAAGCCAGCCTTCTCGACGGCCTTGGTGATGTACTCGAACGGCTCGGCATTGGTCTTAAGGTTGGGGGCAAAGCCGCCCTCGTCGCCCACGCCGCCGCCCAGGCCGGCCTCGTGCAGCACGCCCTTGAGGGTGTGGTATACCTCGGCGCACCAACGCAGGCCCTCGGCAAAACTCGGGGCGCCCACCGGCATGATCATGAACTCCTGGAAGTCGACGTTATTGTCGGCATGCACGCCGCCGTTGAGGATGTTCATCATAGGTGTGGGCAGCAGATGAGCGTTGACGCCGCCCAGGTACTGGTACAGCGACAGGCCCGCCGACTCGGCGGCGGCGCGGGCAACGGCCAGCGACACGCCCAGGATGGCGTTGGCACCGAGTTTGGTCTTGTTGGGGGTACCGTCCGCGGCAATCAGCGCGGCATCGACGGCGCGCTGGTCGAAGGCGTCGAGGCCCACGACGGCGTTAGCGCACTCGTTGTTGACGTGCTCGACGGCCTGCGAAACGCCCTTGCCCAGGTAGCGGCCCTTGTCGCCATCGCGTAGCTCGCAGGCCTCAAAGGCGCCGGTCGAAGCACCCGAAGGCACCATTGCGCGGCCAAAGCTGCCGTCCTCGAGCACGACCTCGACCTCGACGGTGGGATTGCCGCGGCTGTCGAGCACCTCGCGACCGTAGACGTCCAAAATATCGCTCATGTTGTCTCCCTCTCACTTGGAAACGTAGTGGATGCAAGCGACCGGCTGACCGTGCACCATCGGTGCGTCTCCGTAAGTTAGCCATGTCGCACTTTTTGCATTATGCCCTAAGTTAGCCGAGGGATACACTTGATTTTCGAAAAATTTAGCGGGAACGATGAGGCATGTCAGCCCGTCGTTCCCGCAGTCTTACTCCTCCGCCTTTGCGGCATCCCACAGGTCGTTGAGGTCGTGGGTCGAAAGCTCGGCAAGATCCACGTGGGCGTCGGACGCCATCTGCTCCATCGCGGCCCAGCGACGGCGGAACTTTGCCGTGCTGGCGCGCAGGGCACTCTCGGCGTCGATCCCCTCTTTGCGCGCGACGTTGACCAGGGCAAAGAGCAGATCGCCAAACTCCATTTCGCGCTCGGGCGAGCCAGGGGCCTCGGCCTCAAACTCGGCACGCTCCTCGGCAACCTCGTCCCACACGTCCTGGACCGTCTCCCACTCAAAGCCTACGGCGGCCGCCTTGCGTGACACCTTCTGCGCCTGCATCAACGCCGGCAGATGCGTGGGCACGCCATCGAGCAGACCCTCGGGCGCGGCCTCGCCCGCCGCCACGGCCTTGTCCTTGGCGGCTTTCTCGGCAAGCTTGACCTCGTCCCAAATCTTGAGCACCTCGTCGGAGCTCTCGGCATCCGCATCGCCAAACACGTGCGGGTGGCGGCGAATGAGCTTGGCGTCGATATCGCGCGCCACGTCGGCCAGCGTAAACTCGCCGGCGTCGGCAGCAATCTGCGCATGCAGCACGACCTGCATGAGCACGTCACCCAGTTCCTCGCGCAGGTGAACCGCGTCGTCCGCCTCGATGCAGTCGAGCGCCTCGTAGGCCTCCTCGATCATGTTCTTGCCGATGCTGCGGTGCGTCTGCTCGCGGTCCCACGGGCAGCCATCGGGCTGACGCAGACGCCAGATGGTCTGCACCAGATGCTGCAGCTCGGCCGACGCGTCTATCAGCGTGGGCAGATCGCGCGAGCCCTCGGCATTTTGCTGAGCCATATGCTGCGCCATGGTTAGTCCTCCTCCAGGATCACGTGGCGGAACGCGCCGCCCTCGTAGATGCCGTAGCTGTGCGAGCCGTCCTTGGGGATGCTCACGCTGCCGGGGTTGAAGAGCCACAGGCCCGGGTGCGCGGCGCTTTCCTCGTTGACCTTGATGTGCGTGTGGCCGTAGACGAGCGCGGAGCCCTCGGGCAGCGCGGGCGCGTGGTCGACGCTGTTGTGCATGCCGGCGCCAAAGACATGGCCGTGCGTCAGGAACAGCTCGCGGCCGGTCTCGTCAAACAGCGTGGCGTAGTCGGCCATGACGGGGAAGTCGAGGACCATCTGGTCGACCTCAGCGTCGCAGTTGCCGCGCACCGCGATGATGCGGTCGGCTAGGGCGTTGAGCAGCGGAATCACGCGCTTGGGAGCATAGTCGCGCGGCAGGTCGTTGCGCGGACCGTGATAAAGCAGGTCGCCCAGCAGGACGATGCGGTCGGGCTGCTCGGACTCAATGGCGGCGCAGAGGCGCTCGGTCCAGTATGCCGAGCCGTGGATGTCGGAAGCGATGAGGTATTTCATGGTGGTCCTTTCGGGTGGGGTTGATGGAGCTGGGCGTGGCGTGCCGCCGGCCGCGTTACTCAAATCGCAGTGCCGCGCTCTGGGCCGCCTGCATCACGCGTTGGAGCGGCACATTGTGCTCGCGGGCAAGGCGGGCGCAGTCCTCGTACTCGGGCGCCGCGCGCTCACTGCCGTCGGGTAGGGTGGCCACCTTGACGGATACCTCGCCCCATGGCGTCGTTACGCGCTCAAAGCGGCGTGGCAGGCAAACGCGCTCCATGACCTGGCGACGAATGCCGTTGGTCGTGGTTTCCAAAAAGATAATCGTCTGCAGGCGTTCGATATCCTCGTGCGAGCAGATCACCTGCAGCTGCCAACCGGGGCGGCCTTTTTTGCAGTAGAGGGGCAGCCAGTGCACCTCGCGCGCACCCGCCTCGCGCAGGCGGTCGGCAGCGTAGGCGAGCACCTCGGGCGATGCGTCGTCGATATCGCATTCCAACTTGACGATGGTTTCGGGTGCATCGGTCTCGCGGGACAGCGGGGATGTGCTATCGCATGGCATACGGTCCGACTCCTTTCCGCACGGGCTCGTTTTGTTCATCCAAACGCTAGCACATCGGACGTGGCACAGGCGTGACTTTCGTCCGTCGCCGCCCTCGCCCCTATCCAAACATGCACATCAGCCTCCAAACATGTCATTTTCTGCAGCTTTTGGAGGCTGATGTACATGTTTTGAGAGCGCAAGCGAGGCCGCGCCGCGCACCGCACAGCCTTTCCAATCGATTTCGAGCTCCGGCGTGCCCGGCGTGTTGAGAGCTGCGCCATTACAATGGAGCAGATTCGCTTGACGCAAAGGAGCCGCCATGTCTGCTTGCCCGCTGATCGATTGCCATACCCACACCTCGTTCTCGGACGGTCATGCCTCGTTTGAGGACAACGTTCGCGCCGCTGCTGCGGCCGGGTGCCGCGTCATGGTCTCAACCGACCATCTCACCCTGCCCGCCAGCATGGATGCCAACTGCGAAGTGCAGGTTACTGAGGGCGACCTGCCGGCACATCGTCTGGCTTTTGAGGATGCTCGCAAGCTTGCCGCGCAGATTGCGCCGGAGCTCAGCTTTATCTATGGCTTTGAATGCGATTGGTACGAGGGCTGCGAGCCTTTGGTTGAGCGCTGGTCCCAGGGCGCCGTCGTGCGCCTGGGCAGTGTGCATTGGATTGGCAACCCAGGCGATATCATGGCCGGCGCCGCGGGTACGGCGGGAACGGAGGACGTCGCTCGCCCCGATACGACCGATTCGCGCTGCGGTTGGATCGACGATGATACCAACCTGCATGTTTGGCAAAACTTAGGCGTGCGCGGCGTGTGGGAGCGCTATGTCGATGACTGGTGCCGCGCCTGCGAGAGCCCGCTCAACTTTGATGTGATGGCTCACCCCGACCTGGTCATGCGCTTTTCGAAGGAAGGCTTTGCGCCCGCCTTTGACCCCGCACCGTTTTGGCAGCAAATGGCCGAGTGCGCACACGATACGGGCCACCGCATTGAGGTCTCGACCGCCGCACCGCGCAAGGGCCTCGACGACTACTATCCCATGACCGGATTGCTGCGTTGCTTTGCCCACGCCGAGGTGCCGATCACTTTTGGCTCGGACGCACACCGCGCCTGCGACATCTGCTGGAACATCCGTGAAGCCCAGGCCCACGCCTACGACTGCGGTTATCGAACCTTCGACATCCCCCACCTCACCGGAGAATGGGAGTCCACGACCCTCGCCTAACTGGTCGTTTAAGAACGTCCCCAATGACTAGTGGCGGCGGGCGTTGAGTTCGCCGGCTAGCTCGTCGAGGGTGATACCGTAGCGCTCGAGCGTCACGAGCAGGTGGTAGACCAGGTCGCCGGCCTCGTAGCGAATGTGATCGTGGTCGTTATCCTTGCAGGCCATGATCACCTCGCTCGACTCCTCGGCAAGCTTCTTGAGCAGCTCGTCCTCGACGTCGGTCAGCAGACGCGCGGTATAGCTCTCCTGCGGCGATGCATCACGACGACCGTGAATCACCTCGGCCAGACCTGTCAACGTCTCTCCGATATTTCCATCCTGAACGTTTGCGGTGCGCACACCCATGGTTCAATCCTTTCTGGTGGCCGAGCGTCTAATCGAGCGCCCGCCCTACGCGAGTTTCTTAAAGAAGCAGGTACGGTTGCCGGTATGGCAGGCCGGGCCCGGCGAGTCGACCTTGACCAGCAGCGTATCGCTATCGCAGTCGGCCCAAAGCTCCTTGACCTCCTGCATGTTGCCGCTCGTCGCGCCCTTGTTCCAGAGCTCCTGGCGACTGCGGCTCCAAAACCACGTGGTGCCGGTCTTGAGCGTCAGCCCCACCGACTCCTCGTTCATCCAGGCAACCATAAGCACCTCGCCGGTGTCGTACTGCTGAACCACACAAGGAATCAATCCTTTGGCGTCGTATTTAAGATCCGCTGGAGTAGTAATTTCTCTCATTTCAATTCCCCAATTTAAACATCGCCGGTCGGCGAGGGTTGTCCAGGTGCCGCAGGTTGCCGCGAAAGAGGAGCGACGCGTACTTTGGTACGCGAGCGACGGTTTGAGCGACAAGATGCGGTGCCTGGACAAGCCGCAGCACTAAAAGTCCAGCCTTACAGGAATACCTTGAGAGGCCATATACTCTTTGACTTCGCGAATGCTGAAGGTTCCAAAGTGAAAGACGCTCGCCGCCAGCACGGCATCGGCCTCGCCCTCGATCACGCCCTCGGCAAAATGCTCGAGCGTACCCACGCCGCCGCTCGCGATGACGGGAATCGGCACCGCGCGCGCCACGGCGCGGGTGAGCGCCAAATCAAAGCCGGCCTTGGTGCCATCGCGATCCATACTGGTCAGTAGGATTTCGCCGGCGCCGCGACGAGCCGCTTCCTCGGCCCACGCCACCGCATCGATACCCGTGGCGTTGCGACCGCCCGCCGTGAAGACCTCCCACCTATCGGCACCCGGCTCGCCGGGCAGGCCCACACGCTTGGTATCAATCGCCACGACCACGGCCTGGCTGCCAAACGCCGCGGCAGCCAGGCTAATCAACGACGGGTCGCGCACGGCCGCCGAGTTGAGCGACACCTTGTCGGCACCGGCGGCAACCATGGTGCGCATGCCTGCCAGGTCGCGAAAGCCGCCGCCCACGGTATAGGGAATGGCCAGCTCCTCGGCTGCATGCGCCGCCATCTCGATGGTCGTCGCGCGGTTATCGCTCGTGGCGGTAATGTCCAGGAAGACGACCTCGTCCGCGCCCTCGCAGTCGTAGGCGCGCGCCAACTCCACCGGATCGCCCGCATCGCGCAAGCTCACAAAGTTGACGCCCTTGACCACGCGGCCGTCCTTGACGTCCAGGCAGGGAATCACACGTTTGGTAAGCATGGGCTACTCCTCCCCTCGGGCGGCGGCCAGCGCCTGGGCCAGCGTAAAGTTGCCCTCGTAGAGCGCACGGCCGGTGATGGCACCCTCGATGGCGTCCTCACCCACCGCGGCAAGCGCGCGGATATCGTCGAGCGTCGAGATGCCACCCGATGCCACGACGGGAAAGCCCGCGACCTCGGCCACATGGCGATACGCCGCCACATCGATGCCCGTCTGCATGCCATCGCGCGCGATGTCGGTATACACCAGATGCTTAAAGCCCAGCTCGAAAAGCTGCGCCACGGCATCGTCGAGTGCCACGCCCGCGCCGTCGCGCCAACCATTCACCTTGACCTGACCGTCGCGCGCGGCGATGTCTGCCACCAACAGCTCGCCAAAGCCTTGGGCCGCCACCTCGGCAAAACCCGGCTCGGTCACGAGCACCGTGCCCAGTGCGATGCGGCGCGCACCGTAGCCGGCCAACTCGTCGATGCGCGCGAGCGAGCGGACGCCGCCGCCCACGTCCACGGACAGACCGTCGACGCCGCAGATGGCCTTGATCGCCGCCGAATTGGCAGCGCATATGTCCTCGTCCTCGCCAAAGGCAGCGGACAGGTCGACGACGTGCACCCAGCTTGCGCCCTGCTCGGCAAACGAGCGAGCAACGGCCACGGGGTCGTCGGAATATACCTTGCAGCGGCTGCGGTCGCCACGCTCAAGGCGCACGACCTTGCCGCCGATCAGATCGATTGCGGGAAACAGGATCATCGGCCAACCTCCTCGACGATGTTGACGAAGTTCTTAAGGATGCGCTGCCCCAGCGCCGAGGACTTCTCGGGATGGAACTGACAACCCCACACGTTGCCGTGACGCACGACGCACGGGAAGCTCCGCGTATAGTGCGTGCGCGCCAGCACATCGGCGGCATCGGCGTCGTCGGCCACCGCGTAGCTGTGGGTGAAATACATGTTGGCACCCTCGGCAAAACCGGCAAGCAGCGGATCGGCCGCACCGGCGGGCGTCATGTGAACCTGGTCCCAGCCCACGTGCGGCACCTTCAGGCGACTCGATTCCAAGCGCGTGCACGAGCCACGCATAATACCCAGGCCATCGACCCAGGGGCCGCCGACCCGCTCGGAGGCATCGTCGTCCGCGTCCGCGCCTTCGTCCGCCGGCACGCCCTCGTCGCCGCGCTCAAAATACAGCTGAAGGCCCAGGCAGATGCCGAGCAGCGGAGTTCCGGCGGCAACGGCGTCGAGCACCGCGTCGGCCTCGCCGCTCTGGCGCATAAAGGCGATCGCGTCATAGAACGCGCCCACGCCCGGGATGACCAGGCCGTCGGCATTGCGGATCTGCTCCGGATCGTCCGACGTGCAGGCGGCGGCACCGGCGCGTGCAAGCCCGCGCACGACGCTCGACAAGTTGCCCTTGTGGTAGTCGACCACCACGATCTTCGGTTCGCCCACGCGACCCTCCTCTTCTCATCATCCAAAACCACTACAAAGGTGCCTGTCCCCTTTGTGGTGGTTTTACCCTTGTGACGGTTACAGCGATCCCTTGGTGCTGGGGATGCCCTGCACGCGGGGATCGAGCTCGCAGGCGTGGCGCATCGTGCGGCCCACGGCCTTAAAGGCGGCCTCGATAATGTGATGCGAATTGCCGCCCGCCAGCTCGCGCACGTGCAGCGTGAGCTTGGCGTCGCGCGCAAAGGCGTAGAAGAACTCGACGGCCAGCTCGGTATCGAAGCTGCCCACGCGCTCGGTCGGCACGGGCAGCTCGCAGTAGGCCTGCCCGCGGCCCGAAATATCAACAGCAGCCATCACGAGCGTCTCGTCCATGGCGATCGCCGCGTCGGCAAAGCGCGTAATGCCCGCCTTGTCGCCCAGCGCCTGGCAAAACGCCTCGCCCAGCACAATACCCGTGTCCTCGACGGTGTGGTGTGCATCGACCTCCACGTCGCCCACCGCGTGCACCGTCAGATCGAACAGACCATGGCGGCCAAAAGCGTTGAGCATGTGGTCGAAAAACGGCACGCCGGTCGAGATATCGCACACGCCGCTTCCGTCCAAGTCGAGCTTTACGACAATGTCGGTCTCGCCCGTCTTGCGGGTTACCTCGGCATAGCGGTCCATCTACATCTCCTCCTTCACCAGCGTGGCAAACGCGGCCAGCACCTCGTCGTTTTCCTGCGGGGTGCCCACGGTAATGCGTAGGCAGTCCGCGAGCCCCGGCGCGTAGCTAAAGTCGCGCACCAAAATCGAATGCTCGTCGCGCAGACGCTCGCGCACGCGCGTGGCATGCGGCGTGCGCACGAGCACAAAGTTCGCTGCGCTCGGCCATGCCTCCACGGGCATGCCCTCGGCAGCCATTGCACGCAGGGCGTACAACTCGCGCTCGCGCTCGGATGCAACCTGTGCCACCACGGGTGCGTACGCATCGCGGGCACGCACGCAGGCAAGCGCGGCGGCCTGGCTCAGCACGTTAACCGAGTAGATCTGGCGAATTGCCGCAAACACATCGATGGCCTCGGGCGCCGCGATCACATAGCCCAGACGCGTGCCGGCGGCGCCGAACGCCTTGGACAGCGTATGCAGAATCACCAGGTTGGGATGCTCGGCGATAAGCCCCTGCGCCGTGGTAGCCGCGCCAAACGAATCGTCCGCAAACTCAACGTAGGCCTCGTCGACCATGGCCATGCCGGGGCACGCATCGCACAGGGCCGCGACAAAGTCGAGCGGCGTCACATCGCCCGTGGGGTTATTGGGCGAGGTCACGATCGCCAGATTGCACTCGGGCGCCGCTGCGAGCACAGCCGCTTGGTCGAGCTCAAAGGTCGCCGGGTCGCGCCACACATCGCGCACCTCGGTCTGACAAAGCGACGCAAAGAACGCATACTCGCTAAAGCACGGCGGGCAGTTGAGCAGGGTCCGTCCCGCGCCGCCAAACGCCAGCAGGTAGTTATAGAGCAGCTCGTCGCCGCCGTTTCCCACGCAGATGTTCTCACGCGCCACGCCATGCCAGGCAGCAAGCTCATCGCGCAGGTCACAAGACATGGGATCGGGATAGCGGTTGAGCGGTGTAGCAGCCAGGGCGGCGTCGACCGCTTCGCGCACGCCGGCCGGCACGGGATAGGTGTTCTCGTTGGCCGAAAGATTGATGCGCGTGGGCGTAAAGTTGGAATCGTAGGGCTCAATACCGGCCAAGTAGGGCTGGACGAGCTCCTTCATACGGGGCGTCAGCTCGGCCATATTAGGCCTCCTTGCCGGTCGGGACAACGCCATCCGCGCTCACAGCCGCCAGGTCAACGCCCTCGGCAACCGTCGCTACGGCGTCGCCCGGCCAGGCAACCTTGGTCAGGTCGGCCGCGGCGAGCAACTCGGCGCTCACGGCATCCTCGCCCTGCTCCAACACGCGACGGCGCAGTGCGGCAGAAAGCGCGTGTGCCCACAGGCCCTCGGCCTCGGCCAGACGCTGCGTAGCGGGAGCGTCGGAGAGCAGGCCCTCGGGCGTATAGCAAATGACACTCGAGCGCTTGACGAACTCCTCCACCGAAAGCGGGTTGGAGAACATGGCGGTGCCGCCGGTCGGCAGCGTGTGGTTGGGGCCGGCAACGTAATCGCCGAGCGGCTCGGAACTCCAAGCGCCCACAAAGATGGCGCCGGCGTTGCGAATGCCGCCGAGCAGGCCCATCGCATCCTTGCAGTGCAGCTCCAGGTGCTCGGGCGCCACGGTGTTCACCGCCTCGACGGCGGCAGCCATGTCGGCTGCCACCACGATGGTGCCCTCATTGTCGAGCGAGGCACGCGTGATCTCGGCACGCGGCGACTGCGCTACCAGAATGTCGATACCCGCCTCGACCTCACGCGCAAACTGCTCGTCGCAGGTCACCAGATAGCAGGCCGCCAGCGGATCATGCTCGGCCTGGGCCATCAGGTCTGCCGCGACCACCATGGGCTTGGCCGTGGCGTCGGCCAGCACGCAGACCTCGGAAGGACCGGCGACCATATCGATACCCACGTCACCCGAGACAATCTGTTTGGCAGCGGCGACAAAGGCGTTACCCGGGCCGGTAATCTTGTCGACACGCGGAATAGTCTCGGTACCGTACGCCAGTGCGGCCACGGCCTGGGCGCCGCCCACCATATAGATCTCGTCCACGCCGCCGAGTTTAGCGGCCGCGAGCGTATACGGGCTAATCAGTCCATCCTTTTGCGGCGGGGTCACCATAACCACGCGTTTGACGCCGGCCACCTTGGCGGGAATGGCGTTCATAAGCACGGTGGAAGGGTACTGCGCGCGACCGCCCGGCACATAGATGCCGGCCGCCGCAAGCGGGGTCACCTTAACGCCGAGCATCGTGCCGTCCGGGCGCGTGGTAAACCAGCTCTGCTCGACCTCGCGCTGGTGGAACTCGCGAATCTGGCGCGCTGCCTTCTCGAGCGCGGCGACAAAGGCCGGATCAAGACCTTCGAGCGCGGCATCGATCTGCTCCTGCGGCAGACGGAAACTCTGCAGCTCAACACCGTCAAAACGCTGACAGTAATCGCGCACCGCGGCATCGCCGCTGGCACGCACGTTGGCTACGATATCGCGGGCAGCGTTGACGATGTTTTGCGGCAGCACGCCCTTGCGGCTGAGCTGGTTGGTAACGAGGCGCTCACCGGGAGCAAGCTTGATAGTCTTCATATCGGTATCCCCTATCGGTCGAGGTTGTGTTCGAAAAACGAGAGGCCGGGCGGCGGCGCCAACCGGCCCGCAGCCCGTACGCCGGGGCGCCCGTGCGTGCTCGCGCTATTGTGCCGAGCCCGCGACGGGCTCAAAATGCTTGTCCTTCACGGCTGCCGCCAAGCGATCGGCAAGGTTGCGCACGCGCGGATCTAAGCGCGCGGCACCCGGGTTGACAAAGAAGCGGGCCGTGCAGTCCATGATGCGACCGGTAATGACCAGGTCGTTGTCGCGCAGCGTGGCACCTGTGGCAGTAATATCCACGATGCGATCGGTCATGCCGACGATGGGGCCCAGCTCGATGTTGCCGTGCAGCGAAACGATGTCGGCGTTCACGCCGCGCTCGGCATACCAGGCACTCGCGATGCGCGGGTACTTGGTTGCCACGCGAAGCGAACCGCGGCGGGCATAGTTGCGCTCGGCCTGACCGGCGCGCCACGCGGGCTCTGCCTCAATAAACGTGCACAGGCCGTAGCCCAGATCGACCAGCTGCAGCAGGTTGAGGTCTGCTTCGATAAGCGAGTCCCAACCGCAGATGCCGCAGTCGGCACCGCCGCAGCCCACAAAGGCGGGCGCATCGCTGGGACGCACGATGACAAACTCGATATCGCCGACCGTGCCCTCGCCGGCACGCGTGTCGCGGCCGCGCACAATCAGGTGACGGCCGGAGTCACGCAGCTCAGAGACGTCCAAGCCCGCGGCCTCGAGCACGTCGAGCGTGTCGGCCTTAAGCGAGCCCTTGGGCACAGCGATACGCAGCGGACCCTCGGCGCCACGGCCCGCGGCGTGATCGCCATCGGAAGCGGCGTCCTCGGCCGAGGTGTGCGCTGCCTCCAGACGCTCGAGCGAAAAGGCGAAGCCCGCCGCCGGCACCTCGATGCCGTCGCCGAATGCGCCGGTAAAGATGGAGTCGTAGCGACCGCCCGAACCCACCGGGTCGGGCAGACCGCCGGCATAGGCCTTAAAGACCAGGCCCGTGTAGTAATCGAAAGAGTTCATGATGGAGAAGTCGAACGTCAGCACCTGGGCGTCCTCGGGAGCCAGACCATCGACCAGGGCACGCAGTTCGCGCGTGAGCGGCGCGGCGATGCCGGCGGCCTCCAGCAGCGCATCGACGCGGTCAAGCACCTCGGCACCACCGTGCAGGCGCGGCAGCTCACTAATGGCAGCCTTGACGGCATCGGGCCCGGCACTTGCCGCCACGCGGGCATCGAGGCCCACAAAGTCGTTGGCATGCACGCAGCGCAGGGCCTCGGCAGCCAGCTCGCGATCCTCGCACGCCGCGAGCAGCTCCTTAAAAGGACGTACGCTACCTGCGATAATGCGAGCATCGGGCAGCGCCAGCTTGCGCACGGCCTCGGCTACCAGCGAGACAATCTCGACATCGCCCGCGGCATCGCCCGCGCCGACAAGCTCAAAGCCCAGCTGCATAAACTGACGCGAGCCGCCGGCATTGCGTTGGCACTCACGAACCACCGGCGCCTCGTAGCGAAGGCGCAGGGGCAAGTCGGCAGCGCGCATGCGGGTCGAAACCAGGCGCACGATCGGCAACGTGTTGTCGGGACGGACCACCAGCAGGCGGCCGTCGTCATCAAAGAGCTTAAACGGCGTATCCGCAATGCGGCCGCCCTCCTCGAGCGAACCCTTGTCCTCGAGCAGCGGCGTCTCGACCGGAAGGTAATGATGCTCCCTGAAGCAGCCCTTCACCGTACATGCGATCTCCTCGCGCGCCTGAGCCTCCTCGGGCAATATGTCCCGGAATCCCCACGGTGTGGCCGTCATCTGGTGAGCCTCCTCATGCTGCGTTTCATATAGAGCAGAAGACCGGCATAGCTCCGCCGGTCTTCTGGGTACTTTAGCATACTAGAGTGCTTGCGGGGAAAATCCGTCGCAGCCGCTCACACCGTATTCATTTGGAAACATAGGGTAGGCTGCCGCAACCCAACCCCACTTAGGCGCCAATCGCGCGTCGGTACTCCGCCATAACCTGAGCGTCGGCTGCCGCGGGATTGGCGAAATAGCGCCAATCATAGGTCTCGGCCGAAACAACTCCGCGATAGCCGCGCGCCACCAGCCTATCCAGGTCGGCGCGCATATCGCGGTCGCCGTCACCCCAAGCAAGATGCGTCGTGCCATCTGCCGCAACATCGACAAAATGCACGTGGGCGACATCATCGCCAAGCAGATCAAAATAATCGTCGATGGTATCCCCCGCCACCGCCATAGCGCCCAAATCCAGACACGCCTTAAGTGCCGGATGATCAACTGCCTCGATCATGCGCTTCGTATCGGCCGCCGAGTTCACGATCATCGACTCAACCGGCTGTAGGGCCTCGAGCACCAGTCGCACGCCGCGCTCTCCCGCATGCTCGGCAATCGCACGCAGCATCGAGGCGCTGCGACCCCACGCGTCCTCGATCGGCTCGTTCAAAAATGCCCAGCCGCTCGAGACCATGACCTGCTCGGCTCCAAGTTCCGCCGCGATATCTACAACGTTCTTAAAGTACGCGAGCGTGCGGGCACGCGCCTCATTCCCGCGCGCCGCGATATTCCACGGCTTGGGGTTGTTCTGTTCGGGACAAAGCCCCACAATCCGAACCCCATACCGCTGCGACAGCTCCCGTACCCGCTCGAGCGAATCGTATCCATGGCAATCGACATACAGATGCATCGCCCCGGTCCAAAGCTCGCAACACGTATAGCCCGAGGCCGCTGCCGAAGAAAAGAATTCCTCAAGGTCAAAATAACGATGGCTGATATTCATGACGGCAAGCTGCGGATACTCCATCTTGTCCACCTTTCGGCAAAAGGGTGCCGCAGCACAGTGTGCGCGACGCCCCCTCTTACATTGTTTTCATTATGACGGATACCCTACTGGACACCAAGCACTCCAAAGAACGCGCCAGCGATACTCACGAGCAGGATCACAAGCATGATGAGCAGCGGATTCATCTTCTTCTTGAGCATGAGATAGACAATTCCAAACAGCCCCATCGTGACAAAGCCCGGGAAGATTCCGTTGAGCAGCTCGGCGAGCGTCTGAGCACCATCGCCCGCACCGACCATGAGCGGAATGTCCACGGTGACCATCTCCATGGTCATAGCACCGATCACCATGGCGCCCATGATAGAGGCCATCTTGACGATCGTGTCCATAATGCCCGATTCCTGGACCTTGCTGATCATGTCCGAGCCAAAGCGATATCCCACAAACGTCAGCAGGTAACGGATGATGTAGTGAGGAACGTTGAACACGAGCAGGAACAAAATCGGGCCAAGAATAGAGCCCTGCAGCGCCAGCGACGTGCCGACACCCGTTGCCAAAATTCGCAGCGTGCCCCAGTAGAAAGCATCGCCCACGCCGGACAGCGGCCCCATCAAAGCAAGCTTGACATTAGAGATCGCGCTCGTGTCAAAGCTATCGTCAGTAGCGTTGACCTCCTCCATTGCAGCGGCGATGGACATGGGAAGCGTCGAGATGTACGGCGTGACGTTATAGAGCTCCATATGGCGCTTAAGGGCGGCCTTAAAGTCCGCATCCTGCGGATACAGCTTGCGAAGGATCGGCATAAGGGCCCACATAAAGCCGATATGGCCCATACGCTCGTAGTTCCAGGAATGCTCATAGGGAATCGAGCGCCAGAACAGCTTCTTAAGGTCTGCGCGGGAAATCAGCCCGTCGTAAGAAGACTCAAACTTAAAACTCATCGAACCCACTCCCAATCGCAGGATCCTCGGTTGCCGCTGCGGGCTGCTCCGCTTTTTTCTTATCACCCAAAACCGTCATCGCGACGACGATGATCGCGGCAAAGATCGCCACGCCCGTCGTGCTAATGCCAAAGTAGGCGACGAGGAAGAAGCCAGCGAAGAAGAACGGAGCCACTGTTTTGTTCATAATCATCTGCGCCAGCATCGCAAAGCCGAGTGCGGGCAAGAAGGCGGCGGCGACATCCATGCCGGTCTGAACGAAATCGGGGATGATGTTGAGCAGGCTGGCAACAGCATCGGCACCAAAGAAGAATGCCAGGGGAATAATCAGCAGGCCGCACCAGCTCTGCGCGTAACCGGCGATGAGCATGTTGCGCGTGATGGCCTTGGTGTCTCCGTCCTCGACGTTTTTGTCGATACGGTGCACCAGCAGCAGCATGACCGGTTGGCCCAGGGCCGTGTCGAGCGCCAGGACGATCGTGGCGATAGGAATACCCAGGGTCAGGGCCGCCGAAGCGTCCGCGCCGGCCTGCATGGCAAGAGATACGCCCAGGATAGTGCCGGAAATCGTATCGGGCGGGTTATAGGCGCCGACCGAGATGGCGCCGACCATGGCAAGCTCCATCGTGGCGCCCATGATCGTGCCGGTCACCATGTCGCCCATGACAAGGCCAACCAGAGGTCCGAGCACGATCGGGCGCTGGAGGTAGCTCGTGCCCGTCAGCCACTCGGAATAACCCAAAAGGGCAATAAGGAAAATCAGGATTGTCTTGATAACCATGACGGCCCCTAACCGATGACCTTCGCGGCGTCAGTCTTCGCATCTGCCGGAATCATCTGAATGAACAGTTCATAGCCCTCGCCGAGCAGCTCCTTCACGTAGGCCTCGTTCTCGGGCGTGAGGAACACGCTCGTCGAGACCTGGCGGGCATTCTCGCTAAAGGCAACGTTGCCGAGGTTGATCTTCTTGACTCCCATCGCCTTGGCGACGGCACCGGCCTGCTGAATCGTCTCGCAAACCACGAAGAGTTTGTACTTATCGGTCACACCGCTCTGGAGCGCCTTGACAGCATCCTCGGTGTTTTTGACGACGACCTTGCATCCTTCGGGCTTTGCAAGGGACAGGGCCTGCAGACGAAGCTTGTCATTGAGGACCGTGTCGCTCACTAACAGGATGCAGTCGGCACCCAGAGCCGAGGTCCAGCTAACGGCAACCTGGCCGTGAAGCAGTCGATAATCTACACGAATCATCTGAATCATGATGTGCTCCTAACGATTAAAACTCATCGAGTTCGGCCTGCCCCAGCAGGTCGTTGACGTACTTGACCTTAGTGTCGTCCGCCTCGACGATCTGGCGAATGGCCTCGTCGATCGGAGTGGAATCGGGTACGAACAGCAGCTGAATAAGGAGTGGCAAGTTCATATTGGTCACGAGGTGCGTGTTGGGACGCGTCTGGACGATCTTGGTGAACTCGTTGTTGACGCTGCCGCCAAAGAGGTCAGTGCACACGACAACTTCGTCGTCCGCGGCAAAGCCGTCCAGAATCGCTGCAGCCTCCTTGGACAGGTCCTCGTTTCCGTCGACATACATAGAGAGCGCATGGACGTTTTCGCGCTCACCGGAAAGCAGGCCGATGCTCTCGACGATTCCAGACGCGAAATGAGCATGGGACGCCACGATAAACTGCCTCATTCGATCCCCTTCCTAGCGAATTTCGGCATAAAAATGCCCGGACGCATGCGCCCGGGCAGGGTGCTTCTTAAATGAGTGGTCAACTATTAGTAGTCGAACTGGTGATAGTAGCGACGGTAGTTGAGGTTGTGCTTGGTGACCGTCTCGTAGTAAGCGGCAAGGCGATCGGTGATCAGCGAGGAAAGGATCCACGGAGACACGATGACGCGGAACTCGTCGTCAAGGCCGGGGATCGCGAACT
>URDI01000031.1:0-24789 GCA_900546475.1 uncultured Collinsella sp. | reverse complement strand
CCGTGCTCAAACATTCTCGCTGCGCTGCGAAACTGCGCGCGGGACGATATAGGCGGGCGCCCCGGGGACTACGTTGACGCTGCTTGTCTCGCCCAGGTGCCGTCGGGCCAGGGATGGGCGTCTTCGCTGATAGGTGCTTTGCTGAAAGAGCTGCTTTTATTGCGGCTCTTTCTTTGGTTTTGGGTATATTTGTTTTTGTTGAAATGTTATTGCGGATGGACTGGTGACTTGGCTTTCCGCTGTTCTTTGTAGCCGTCTCGGCTTTGGTTGAGGGGAGACTAACTTTTATGCGTATTGTGTTTATGGGTACGCCTGATTTTGCTGTGCCTTCTTTGACTTCGCTTGTTGAGGCTGGGAATGAGATTGCGCTTGTTGTTACTCGTCCTGATGCTGTTCGTGGGCGTGGTAAGAAGCTGGAGCCGTCTCCTGTTAAGGCTAAGGCGCTTGAGCTGGGGTTGCCGGTTGTTGAGGCTAATCGTATGACGCCTGAGGTTGTTGAGGTGCTCAAGGCTGCGCAGGCTGATATTTTCTGTGTGGCAGCCTATGGTTGCATTTTGCCCGATGAGGTGCTGCATATGTCGCCGCTTGGTATTGTGAATGTTCATGCTTCGCTGCTGCCCCGTTGGCGTGGGGCTGCTCCTATTCAGCGTGCCATTCTTGCTGGTGATGAGATTGCTGGCGTTTCTATTATGCGCATTGGGCATGGCGTGGATACCGGCGCCTATTGTGCGCAGGCCTCGATCTCGGTTGCCGGTAAGCATGCCGAGGCGCTGACTATGGAGCTCGCTGAGCTCGGCGGCAAACTGCTTGCCGATACGCTTCCTTCTCTTGCCGATGGCACCGCCGTGTGGATCGAACAGGACGAGGCGCTCGTTACCCATGCTGCCAAGATTTCTAAGCAGGAGATGCGCTTGGATCCGCACATGGCGGCGCTTGATTGCGTGCGTCATGTGCTGGCCTCGTCCGATACCGCGCCTGCTCGTTGCGTGATTGCCGGCAAGACCGTGCGTGTGCTCGATGCTGCGGCGGCTGATGTGTCGCTTGGCGAGGGTCAGGTTCTCGTTCAGGCTAAGCGTGTTTACCTTGGCCTTTCCGATGGCTCGGTTGAGTTGCTCGAGGTTAAGCCTGATGGCAAGCGTGCTATGGCCGCTTCTGCTTGGGCTGCTGGCCTGCAGGGTGCCGATCTTATCTGGGGTGTTTTGTCATGAGCAAGCTGTCTCCCGCGCGCAAGCTTGCGCTCGATGTGTTGATGGAGGCCGATCGCCGCGGCATGTATGCGCGCGACGTGCTGTCCTCTCGCGCATCGGCCAAGGCTATTGACCAGCGCGATTCCGCTTTTGCTGCCCGCTTGGCGCTGGGTGTGGCCGCCACGCAAGGTATTTTGGACGAACTGCTCGATCAGTTTCTCGATAAGCCTAAAAAGGTTGCGCCGCGTGTTCGCATGGCGCTTCGTATCTCGGCCTTCGAGATGCTCTACCTGCATACGCCTGGCCGCGTTGCCGTAAGTCAGGGAGTTGAGCTGGTTCGCTGCGGTGCTAAGTCCGCCTCTGGCTTGGCCAATGCTGTACTCCATAAGGTTTCAGACAATGTTGAGGACTTTGCTACTGCGTCCGATGTGGATGAGTCTGAGCGACGCTTGGTTCGTCTGTCGCGTCTGATGGGTCTTCCTCGCTGGCTGTGCGCTCGCATTATGGCGTCGTTTGACACGCCAGAGGGTGCGCTTAACTTTGCCGGCAATCTGGCCCCCGCGCCGCTGGCCCTACATGAGAACGCCTTTGCGTCCAAGCCCGATCCGTATATCTCGCAGCTTGTGGCACCCGTGTTCCCGGGTTGCCATGCCCCGGTTGATGCCCAGGTTACCGTTGCTTCGGGTGCGTTTGAACGTGCTGCCGCGGTGGCATCTGATCTCAACGCGCAACTTATCGCAACAGCTGCCACGCGCCCCGGTAGCTGCCTTGAGATTGGTGCCGGTCGTGGCACCAAGACCTATGTGATGATGTGCCAGGCCAAGCGTACGGGCTATGAGCGTCAGCATACGGCGCTCGATTTGCATGATCGCAAGTGCGATCTTAATCTCGCTCGCCTGCATAAGGCCGGTATTCAGGGCGTTCGTACGGTTTCGGGTGATGCCTGCGAGCTTAATGAGGTGCTCACATCGTTTGATGCCATGCTTGGCGAGCCGGTTAAGTTCGACACAGTCTTTATCGATGCGCCGTGCTCTGGCACCGGAACCATGCGTCGTCATCCCGAGATCCCGTGGCGCCTGACCGAAAAGGATGTGACGGTTGAGCTACCCAAGCTGCAGCTGACGATGCTCAAGGAAGCCGCTGCGCGCGTGGCTGCCGGCGGCGAGCTCATCTATGCGACGTGCTCGGTCTTTGATGAGGAGAACACGCAGGTTGTGGACGCGTTCTTGGCGTCGCCCGAGGGTGCGGACTTTAGCTTGGAGCCGCTCTCCGAGGCGCAGATTCTGCAACTCCCCGAGTTCGATCAGGCCAAGAAGCTCGTATCCGTACGCCAGAATGATCGAGGCCTCTTCCAAAGCGTGCCGGTAAACGCCGACTCCTACGACGGCCACTTCTGCGCCCGCCTGGTCCACAAGTAACGACTAAGTTGCGGTGAAATAGGGATTGAATAGCGGCTTCTGCCCGCCAAACAGTCCTTATTTCACCGCAACTCATAAGGAAACCTGGGCAGCTAAAGAATCAGCCCCGCGATTGGTGTTGGCGCGGGGCTGATTGGTTTCTAGTGGCTGTGCGGGCAGTTGGCGCAGCAGCCGCTGGTGGCGCTGGTGCTGGAGCCGCCGCTGCGCTGGTCGGTGTTGTAGAAACCGCTGCCGTCGAACTTGATGCCGCTGGCCGAGAACGTCTTGGATGCCGGAGCGCCGCAGCTGGGGCACACGACCTCGGGACTCTCGGACATGGGATGCTCAACCTCAAACACGTTGCCGCAGCTCGAGCACTTGTAATCGTAGCGCGCCATAATACTTCCTTTTCAGCACAAAGCGGGCAGATCACTCTGCCCGCATAAATTCAAACGTCTGTAACTGTACCCTATATCGGGCGTTTTATCACGCTTCGCCCCAGAATCTATGCGTGTTGCGCAGGAGCTGTGCGGTTTTGCCCTCAGCGGCCGCAACGTCGGCCTCGTCAGCCTGCCAGGTCCAGTTGCCCGTGGCCACGCCCGGTACGTTCATGCGCGTGTCGTCGCCAAGCCCCAGCACGTCCTGCAGCGGCATCATCACCAGGGGAGCGTCGCTTGTCAGCGCGTCGCTCATCAGCTTGGCTGCCACCTCAACACCGCTCGGCTCGTCGCCGCCCGCAAAGGAGCGCGTGCACCAACCCGCGAGCGTCGACGTGTCATGCGTCGATGTGTACAGGATCTTGCCGGGCGTAGGGTGCACGCCGCAACGAACGTCGTAATCGCTAAACTCCAGTACGTCCATACCGGGGAAGCCGCAAGTCGAAGCCATGGCGCGAACGCCGGGCGTCAGGTAGCCCAGGTCCTCGGCGATAAAGTTGAGCGGCCCCAGCTCGTCATAGGCGGTCTGGAACAGGTCCTTGCCCGGACCCGCCAGCCAGCGGCCGTCGGCGCAGGCCTTGCCGGCGGGAATGCTAAAGTAGCTGTGGAATCCCAGGAAGTGATCCAGACGCACGCGGTCGTAGAGCGAGAACGCGCGACGCAGGCGATCCATCCACCAGCTATAGCCGTTCTGCTTCATGTGGTCCCAGCGGAACGTCGGGTTGCCCCACACCTGACCCTCGGGTGCAAAGTTGTCGGGTGGCGCACCGGAGATCTCGATTGCCTTGCCGGTATCGGACAGCCAGAAGTTCTCGGGCTCGCTCCACGCGTCGGCCGAATCGTCCGAGACATACATCGGGATATCGCCGATGACCTCGATGCCCTTCTTGTGCGCGTAGTTCATGAGCTCGCACCAGGCTAGGTCAAAGCGGTACTGCATGTACGCCTGCAGCTCTGCCTCGTCGTGGAAACGCTTGTCGTCAATCAGGTGCTCGTTGTAGCGCGCGACATCCGTCGGCCAATCGTGGCGCGACTCGCCCTTAAAGTACTTCTTAACGGCCATGTAGACGCAGTATTTCTCGAGCCAATCGGCGTTGCGATGTTTAAACGCGGTGTAGAGCGGATCGGCATCTTCGCCGCCACGGGCCTTCCAAGTCTCAAAGTCGGCCGCCAGCTCCTCTTGGCTCTCGGGCAGCAGGTCAATATTGCCCGCAAAGGCCGAAGGCCCGGCGTAAGGGGAGCGGAAGAAGTCCGTTGGGTTGACAGGCAGGACCTGCCAGTAGCGCATGCCCATAGCGGACAGATGGTCGATAAAGCGACGCGTGGGTGCGCCGATCGTGCCGGGCTTGCCGTCATCGGTCGGTACCGAGGTGATATGGCACACAACGCCCGCGCCGTGATCGAGCGGCTCCTGCAAGCGCTGCTCGGCATGGTGATAGATGATCGACGAGCCCAGCGGATACAAATCGAGCGTGACCGTGCCGTTGTGGATCTCGCACTCGTGACCGCTGATCACGTCACTCGCGCATTCGTCGAGCGCCGGAATCGTCACGCGGTGCGAATTGCGCAGACTACGGTTGATGATAACCGTCGCGGACTCGCCATCCTTGCCCGTGCGGTTGTATGCCAGCACCTCGTCGTTGAGCGCGAAGGCCTTGATCTCGCCGTCGATCATAAACGGCAGTGCGCGGCGTACGGCGGAGGCGTTTTTGACAATAGCCAGTGTGTCGAAGTCGTGCAGTTGGTCCTTGGTCGGCAGGGTGCGGCGGTTGCCCGGATCGGTTAGACCCTCCAGGCCGTATTCGTCGCCGTAGTAGATCGAAGGCACGCCGGGGAAAGTCATCTGCATGAGCGTGGCGAGCCAAAAACGGCTCTTGGCCAGGCCCATCGAGTTCTCGTCCAGGCGCCATTTGCTGCGTTCACACTCGGGCAGCTGCGACTCGTCGGGGCCGCCGCCGAGCACCGAGATGATACGCGGGCGATCGTGGCTCGACAGCAGGTTGAGCGCGCAGGACAATGCCTCGCTCGGGTAGTTCTCGCGGAGGGTCTCGATATCTTCAGCAGCTTGGTAAGCGTTTTTGTAGCCCATCAAAAAGCCGATGACCATGTCGCGGAAGGGGTAATCCATGGCCGAGTCGAGCTCGGAGCCTTGCAGGTAGCGGCGCAAATGACCATAGCTGATCTTGTTGGAGGCATCTTCCCAGACTTCGCCGAGCAACAGTGCGTCAGGCTTTTCGGCAAGTACTGCCTTCTTGATCTCGGTCAGGAAATCGTCCGAAAGCTCGTCAGCGACGTCCAGGCGCCAGCCATGAGCGCCGGCACGTAGCCATTTACGGATCACGCCGTCCTTGCCCAGGAGCCGCTCGCGTACCAGCTCGGAGCTCTCATTGATGGCAGGCATGTTGCCCACGCCCCACCAGCAGTCATACGAACCGTCCTCATGGAAGTAAAACGCATCGCGCCACGGCGAATCCTTGCTCTGCCACGCGCCCACGCCGGGGTAGTTGCCATAGCGGTTGAAATAGATCGAATCGTCGCCCGTGTGGTTGAACACACCGTCGAGAATGATGGAAATGCCCAGCTTTTCGGCCGCCTGACACAGTTCGGTAAAGTCCTGCTCGGTGCCCAGAATCGGATCGATCTTGGTGTAATCGGCGGTGTCGTAGCGGTGGTTACTCGCGGCTTCAAAAATGGGGTTGAGGTAGATAGCTGTAAATCCCAACTCGGCGATGCGGGGCAGGTCTTCCTGGATGCCCTTGAGCGAGCCGCCGTAGAAGTCCCAGGTCTTGATGGAGCCGTCTTCGGCGCGCTCGTACACGGGCGGCTCGTTCCAGTCCTCGACCATACGGCGCTGGATTCCGTTGCGCGGTTTTTCGACCTCGGCCAGCGTGCGCTCGCGCCAGTTTTCGTCACGGGCGTAGCGATCGGGGAAGATCTGGTAGACCATGCCACGCTCGTACCACTCGGGACGCACTTCGCGGTGCTTATAGACGGTAATCTGGAAGGACGGAACCTCGGCGTAGCCGTAAGTTACGCCCTCGCCACCGGTGCGGCCTTGCGGCGCGCCCAGGCGAACCTCGGGCTGGCCCTCGATATTGCAGATAAAGCTGTACCAGATAAGACAGGGCTCGGTGCACTCAAGCTCTACGGTAAATATGCCGTCGCCCTCGTGCGTCATGGGATACAGAGACTCACCGATCTCATCTACCCAGGTACGCAACGTAAGCGTTGCCTGGTTGGGATCGGCATCCTCCAAAATCACGGAGAGCGAAAGGGTAGTTCCTGTGGTCACAGCGCCAAACGGAGTGCGAAACTGCGGCAGACGGCTGTTGTGAATCAATCTCATAATACGGTCCAGTTCAATAGAATCACGGCCTGCGGGCCATGGCTTTACGCACAAGTTGTAAGTATATCTTTTGTACACAGGCTGTATAAACAATATCCGTTTACCATCGGCGAACGGTTGTCCTAGAAAATCGTTTTACCAATACCTACAGAGAAGGGGCGCCCGGTTGGAGCGCCCCTTGCTTAGGGTTTGATGAGGTTTTGGATCGTCTGGATTAGCGGCGCTTGCGGGTGGCCGTTGCCTTGCGGACGGAAGTCTTCTTGGTCGGAGCCTTTTTCTCGGTCGGAGCGGCAGGGGAGACCGGGGTCTCCTTGGCAGGCTCGGGCTTGGTCTCCTCTTTGACGGCGGCGGGCATAGCCTCTGCCTTAGGAGCGGCAGCCTTTGCCGTGGTCTTCTTGGCCGTCGTCGTGCGCTTGCGCGTGGTGGTCTTGGCGGTCGGCTTGGCCTCGACAGCTGCTTCGGCCTTGGGCTCGGCAGGCGTCTCCTCGACCTTGACGGCGGGCTTTGCGGCAGCCTTCGGAGCGACCTTGGTCGCAGTAGCCTTGGCGGCCGTCGACTTCGTTGCCGTGGTCTTCTTGGCAGCTGTAGTCTTCTTGGCGGTCGCGGCTGTCTTCTTGGCAGCGGTCTTTGCCGGAGCCTTGGCGGCCGGTTTGGCCTCAGCGACCTCGGCCTTTACCTCGGGAGCAGCCTCGGCCTCGGCGGCCTTCTTGGCAGCGGCGGTCGTGCGCTTGCGCGTGGTCGTTGTCTTGGCAGCCGTTGTTTTAGTCGCGGCAGCTTTGGTCGTCGTAGCCTTCTTAGCGGTCGTCTTGCGGGTCGTGGTCTTCTTAGCTGCGGGCTTTGCAGCGGGCTTGACCTCGTCCTTTGCCTCAAGAGCAACCTCAGCCTTCACCTTAGGCTCGGCCTTTGCGGGCTCAGCCTCAACAGGCTTCTCCTCGGCCTTGGGCTCCTCGGCGGCCACCGGTTCAGCCACAACCACAGGCTCGTCGACAACAGCCGCCGGCCTCTCAATCTCCGGGTGCATAAAGAAGTACAGGTCCAGATACTTATCGGCCGAGCGTGTCCAGCTAAAGTCCTGGCTCATGGCCTGCGTGACCAGCTGATCCCACGCCTCACGGTTATCCCAAAACAGACGCGCCGCGCGGAAAACCGCATCGCCCATCTCGTCGCCGTTAAAGTTACTAAACGAGAATCCTGTGCCCTCGCCGGTAAACTCGTTATACGGGATCACGGTGTCCTTCAGACCACCGGTCTCGCGCACGATGGGCAGGGTGCCGTAGCGCATGGCGATGATCTGCGACAGGCCGCAGGGCTCAAACTTCGACGGCATCAGGAACATATCGGCGGCGGCATACATGCGCTGCGACAGCGCCGGATCGAACTCGATACGCGCGGCCATGGTGCCCGGGTACTTGTCCTGGAAGTAGCGCAGACCGTCCTCGTAGTCGCGGTCGCCGGTGCCCAGCACGGTCACCTGCACGCCGCCGGCCAGAATGCGGTCGAGCGCGTACATGACCAGGTCCATGCCCTTTTGGCGCGTCAGGCGCGTGACCATCACCATGAGCGGGCGGTCGTCGCGAACCTCGAGCCCCAGCTCTTCCTGCAGCTTGGCCTTGCACACGGCCTTGCCGGAGCGGTCTTCAACCGTGTAGTTGGCGGCAATGCGCTTGTCGGTCGCCGGGTCAAAGCCCGCCACGTCAATGCCGTTGAGGATGCCCTGCAGCGCGTACGAACGCTCGCGCAGAACGCCGTCCAGGCCCTCGCCAAACTCGGGCGTCTGGATCTCGTTGGCATAGGTGGGGCTCACCGTAGTGATGGCATCGGCATAGCGCAGCGCGCCCAGCATGTAGTTGATGCTGCAGGCGTCGCAACGCAGCTGCGAGGCGGCCGCCGGAATGTGCGCCACACCCAGGATGTCCTCCATCACGGTGTCGCTAAACTGGCCCTGGAACGCCACGTTGTGGATCGAGAACACGGTCTTGACGCGGTCATACAGCGGCAGGCCCTGGTAAAACTCGCGCAAGAACACGGGCGCCAGCGCCGTTTGCCAGTCGTTGCAGTGCAGGATGTCGCACTCAAAGCCGGCTGGCAGGTGCTGCAGGCTCTCGGTGATGGCCTTGGAGAAAAACGCAAAGCGCTCGCCGTCATCAAAGAAGCCGTACGGATAGTCGCGCGCAAAGTAGCGCTCGTTGTCGATGAACATATAGGTGACGCCGTCGTGCTCGAGCTTCTCGAGTCCGCAGTACTCGTTGCGCCAGCCCAGGCTCACGTAAAAGTCGGAGAAGTGCTCCATCTGCGCCTTGTACTCGTCCTTGATGGTGGCGTACTTGGGCACCATGACGATGACCTCGGCGCCGGCGCGCACAAGCGCCGCGGGCAGCGAGCCCGCCACGTCGCCCAGGCCACCGGTCTTTACAAACGGTGCGCACTCGGCCGAGGCAAACACGATCTGCATCTTTTTGCTGGAATCTGCCATATTGTCTCCCATGTTGCAATTCGAGAATAGCCGCCTGGCGCTAACCGGGCGGCTATTCTACATGTTACGAGCGATGTTGCGGTGCCAACGTTAACGTACGATGGTGGTGTCGGAAGTTAACGGAGCCTTGCCCAGCACCAGGATGTTCTCGGGCGTGCCGCGAAGCTCGGTGTTGGTGGGGACCACGTTGTTCTTGTCCAGAATGGCGTTCTCAACGCGGGCGCCGCTCTTGATGATGCAGCTCTGGTTGATGATCGAGTTGGTCACCGAAGCTCCTTCCTCGACCACGACGCCGCGTGACAGGATTGAGTTGCGCACGGTGCCCTTGATGATGCAGCCGGCCGAGATGATCGAGTTGCACGCGTGGCTGCCGGTCGCATAGCGCGAAGGCGGCACGTCGTGAGCCTTGGTCAGGATCGGGCGCTCGGGATCGAAGAGCTGGTCGGCGACGGTCTGGTCGAGCAGGTCCATGCTGCGGCGATACAGCGACTTCTCGCTAAACACGCCCACGACCTCGCCCTTGTACTCGTAGCTGCACACGTCGATGTTGCCAAAGTCGCCCTGGAGTGCCTCGAGCAGGTCCAGATAGTCGGCGGCCTGGTAGTGGTCGATGATCTCGAGCAGCGTCTCGCGGTTGACGATGCAGCAGTCCATGGAGGCGTTGTCGCCGTACACGACGCCGGCGCTCACGCCCGTCAGGCGGCCGTTCTCGTTAATCTCGAGCTTGGTCTCGTCATCGACGTTGCGCGTGGCCTTGCAGTACACCACAGTCATCTGGGCGCCAGAGTTCTCGTGCGCCTCGATGATGGTGTTGAGGTCCATGTTAAAGATGATGTTGGTGCCCATCATCACGACATAGGGCTTCTCCGAGCGCTGGAACAGCGTCTTGTTGGAGATGATGTCGCGCAGCAGGAAGCGCATGCCGCCCTTGGTGGTGCCATACGCGTTGCCGGGCACCATGAACAGGCCGCCCTTCTTGCGGTCCAGGCCCCAGTCCTTGCCAGAGCCCACGTGGTCGATCAGCGAGCGGTAGTTGCCCGGCATGACGACGCCGACGGTCTTAATGCCGGCATTCATCATGTTGGACAGCGGGAAGTCGATCAGGCGGTAGCGGCCCAAAAACGGAACGGACGCGATGGGGCGGTCCTTGAGCAGGACACTGCCGTAGGACGAAGAGTAGTTAGCGGTGATATAACCGATGGCCTTGCGATTGATCATCGGATCATTCCCCCTTCCCGATAACGACGTCATTTCCAACGACGGCCGTATCCTTGGTGGTATCGACAGAGCCGAGCTTCACGCCCTCTTCGACCGTGGAGTTCTCGCCCAAAATAGCGCGGCAGATGTGCGCGCCGCTCTTAACGTGCGCACCCGGCAGCAGCACGGAGTCCTCGACCACGGCGCGCTCCTCGATGATGACATCGGTCGAAAGGATCGAGTGGCGAGCGGTGCCGTAGATCTTGCAGCCATTGGAGACCAGGCAGTCGTCCAGGCGGCCGTCCGGGCCAATGTAGTGCGGCGGACGCGTGGTGATGTTGGACATGATGGGGAAGTTCTTGTCGAACAGATCGAACTCGGGGTTGTTACCCAGCAGGTCCATCGAGGTCTCATGGAAGCTGGCGATGGTGCCGACGTCCTTCCAGAAGCCGTGGAACTCGTAGCTGTACAGGCGCTTGTTCTCACCGAGCAGCTTGGGGATGATGTCCTTGCCAAAGTCGTGGCTCGAGCGCTGGTCCAGAGCGTCCTCCTCGAGCGCCTCGATCAGCACGTCGGCCGAGAAGATGTAGATGCCCATGGACGCGAGGTTCGAATCGGGCTTCTCGGGCTTCTCGGTGAACTTGGTGATGCGGCCGTCTTCGGGATCGGTGGTCAGGATGCCAAAGCGGCTGGCCTCCTCCCACGGCACGGGCATAACGCTCACCGTGAGGTCGGCGTTGTTCTCAATGTGCGTCTTGAGCATCTTGCGGTAGTCCATGCGATACAGGTGATCGCCCGAAAGAATCAGGACGTACTTGGGGTCGTTGGCCTTGATGTAGTCGAGGTTCTGCGTAATGGCGTCGGCCGTGCCCGCATACCAGGCGCCGCCGGTCTGCGTCTCGTACGGCGGCAGGATCGACACGCCGCCGTCGCGGCTGTCCAGATCCCACGCCTCGCCGGAGCCCACGTAGGCATGCAGCAGGTAGGGACGGTACTGCGTCAGAACGCCCACCGTGTCGATGCCCGAGTTGGAGCAGTTGGACAGCGAAAAGTCGATAATGCGGAACTTGCCACCAAAGCTAACCGCCGGCTTGGCGATCTTTTGGGTGAGTGCCCCCAATCGGCTGCCCTGTCCTCCTGCGAGGAGCATCGCGATGCATTCTTTCTTACTCATCGATTTCTCCTTCTGTCATCGATGTTCCTAACCCATTAGCGACGGGCGCGGCGCTCGGTCACGCCCGTCGAGTAATGCCGTGCGGCAAAGGGAGCTCGCGCGCTTTATGCGTGCCAGATCTCGTCGCGATACTCGCGAATGGTGCGGTCGGACGAGAACCAGCCACTCGAGGCGGTGTTGAGCAGGGCCTTGCGGTTCCAGGTCTCCTGGTCGCCGTAGCTGCCCGTGAGGTTCTCCCATGCATCCACGTAGCTACGGAAGTCAGCCATGACCAGGTCGGGGTCGTTGTTGTTCATGAGCTCGTTGTAGATGCTCTCGAAGTTGCCCGAAAGACCCGCAAACGTGTTGTCCTTGAGCTCGTCCATCACGCGGCCCAGACGCTCGCGGTCGCCGTTGAGGGTATCCCACGCAAAGTAGCTGTTGGATGCCCAGAGCTGCTCGACCTCGGGGGCGGTCAGGCCAAAGATGGCCTCGTTCTCGCGGCCGGCCAGATCGGCGATCTCGATGTTGGCGCCGTCGAGGGTGCCCAGCGTAATGGCGCCGTTCATCATGAGCTTCATGTTGGACGTGCCCGAGGCCTCCTTGCCGGCCGTGGAGATCTGCTCCGAGATCTCGGCGGCGGGGTAGATGAGCTGGGCGTTGCTCACGCGGAAGTTGGGGATAAAGCAGACCTTCATGACCTCGTTCACGCGAGCGTCGTTGTTGATGACGTCGGCAACGGAGTTAATGAGGCGGATGGTCTCCTTGGCAAAGGTGTAGCTCGAGGCAGCCTTGCCACTAAAGATGAAGGTCGTCGGCGTCACGTGGAAGTTGGGATCGGCAATGCGACGGTTGTAGATGTCCATCACCTTCATGATGTTCATGAGCTGGCGCTTGTAGGCATGGAAGCGCTTTACCTGGACATCGAAGACGGTGTTGGGGTCGATAACCAGACCGGTCTCGGCCTTGACGTAGGCGGCCAGACGCTCCTTGTTGGCGCGCTTGGAGGCACCCACGGCCTTCAGGAACTCGGTGTCGTCCTTAAACGCCTTGAGTTTCTCAAGCTCAAAGGCGTCTTTGAGCCAGCCATCGCCAATGGCCTCGGTCACGAGCTTGGCGTAGGTGGGGTTGGCCTCGGCAAAGAAGCGACGGTGCGAGATGCCGTTGGTCTTGTTGTTGAACTTCTCGGGCGTCAGGGCATAGAAGTCCTTGAGCACGATGTTCTTGATGATGTCGGAATGGATCTTGGCCACGCCGTTGACGCTGTGGCTGCAGATCACAGACAGGTTGGCCATGCGAATCTCGCCGTCCCACAGGATGGCGGTCTGGCGCAGACGCTCCTGCCAGCCCTCCTTCGTGGTGTCGAACGACTCGTGCCAACGACGGCTGATCTCGTCGATGATCTGGTACACGCGGGGGAGGAGCTTGGAGAACGTGCCGATAGGCCACTTCTCTAGAGCCTCGGGCAGGATGGTGTGGTTGGTGTAGCTCACGACCTGCGTCACGATGTTCCAGGCGTCATCCCACTCGAGCTTCTTCTCGTCGATGAGGATACGCATGAGCTCGGGGCCGCACATGGCGGGGTGGGTATCGTTGGTGTGGATGGCCACAAACTGCGGCAGCAGCTCCCAGTTCGCGCCGTGCTCCTTCTCAAAGGTGTCGAGCAGGCTGTAGATACCGGCCGAAACAAACAGGTACTCCTGCTTCAGGCGAAGCAGACGGCCGTGCTCGCCGGCGTCGTTGGGGTAGAGGATGGCGCTGGTGGCCTCGGCCTCAGCGCGCTCGGCATCGGCCAGGGCATAGTCGCCGCGGTTGAAGGCCTCAAGATCAAAGTGCTCCACGACCGGCTCGGCGGCCCAGACGCGCAGCTTGTTGACGGTCTCACCGGCATAGCCCACCACGGGGATGTCATAAGGGACGGCCAGGATGTCCTGCGTGTCCACCGTGCGGTAGAACGTGCGGCCGTTCTCCTCAAAGCCCTCGACGCGGCCACCAAACTTAATGGTCACGGCCTTGTCCTGACGACGGACCTCCCAGGGATAGCCGTGGGTGAGCCACTCGTCGGTGGTCTCGACCTGGCTGCCGTTGACGATCTCCTGCTTAAACAGGCCGTAGCGGTAGCGCATGCCGTTGCCATAGCCGGCAATGCCCTCGGCTGCCATGGAATCCAAGAAGCACGCGGCCAGACGGCCCAGACCACCGTTGCCCAGCGCCGGATCGGGCTCTTGGTTCTCAATGACGGAAAGGTCGAAGCCCATGTCGTCGAGCGCCTCGGCGACCATGTCGCGCACGCCAAAGTTGAGCAGGTAGTTGTCGAGCAGGCGGCCGATCAAAAACTCGATCGAGAAGTAGTACACACGCTTCTTGCCCTCGGCGGTCACGCGGGCGTCACTCTTGGTGGCAACGGTGCGCGCCTTCTCGGCCACGAGCTTGGCCAGGGCGTTAAAGCGGTCGAGGTCGCTGGCGGCCTCGACGCTCTTGCCGCTAATGCTCATGACGGCATCGCGATAGAGCTCGGTAAACTCCTGCTTGTTGTCGAAGATCTTATTCATACGTTCCTTTCCCCCGGGGATGTTTCTCCCGGAACGGTTATGACTTGTATCCTACGCCTCGTCGGGGCGGGTAATTACAGCTGTAACGGTTTTGTTACGCATCCTTGGCAGACGGCTTAACAGAAGCAGACTTGGTCTTGGTAGCGGCCTTTTTGGCAGCCGGTTTCTTGGCTGCGGCCTTAGCAGCGGGCTTTGCGGCAGCCTTGGCCTTGGCCTTGGTCGTCGTGGCCTTCGCCTTCGCCGGAGTCTTCTTAGCAGCCGCGGGCTTAGGCTTTACCGAGGACGTGCGCTTCTTGGGCGCAGCCTTGGGAGCCTCAACCACGGGCGGCTTGTAGCTGCTGGGGCCGCGGCGCTTGAGCACCATGCCTGCCAGGCCGGGCACCTTGATCTCGATGGAGTCCATCTGCCCGTTCCAGGGATAGGGCTCGCTCGAGCAGGTGTAGGGCTCCTCACCGGCGTATCCGCTGCCGCCAAACTCGGGACGGTCGGAATCGAAGATGACCTCCCAGTCACCCTCGCGCGGCACGCCCACGCGGAAGCTCTCGTAGCTCGCCGGGTCAAAGTTGATCAGGATCACCAGGTCGTCATCGACGTCCTCGCCCTGGCGCACAAAGCTCACGATGGACTGCTTGGAATTGTCCGCGTCGATCCAGGTAAAGCCGTCGTCGGTGTAGCCGCGCTCATACAGGGCGGGCTCGGCGGTGTACAAGTGGTTGAGCGCCTTGATAAACGCCTGATGGTGCGCATGGGTCTCGTACTGCTCGGTCAAGAACCACTGAATGGACTCGTAGTAGCGCCACTCAATAAACTGACCGATCTCGTTACCCATAAAGTTGAGCTTGGCACCGGGGTGCGTCATCTGGTAGAAGGCCAGCGTGCGCAGGCCGGCAAATTGCCGCCACCAATCGCCCGGCATGCGGCCGATGAGCGAGCACTTGCCGTGCACGACCTCGTCGTGGCTCAGCGGGCAAATGAAGTTCTCGGTAAAGGCGTACATGATGGAGAACGTGAGCAGCCCGTGATTGCCGGGGCGCCACGGAAAATCGGTCTGCATGTAGTGCAGGGTGTCGTTCATCCAGCCCATGTCCCACTTGTAGTGGAAGCCCAGGCCACCGTCCTGCGGCGGGTAGGTCACGAGCGGCCACGCGGTGGACTCCTCGGCCATCATCATCACGTCAGGGAAGTGGGCCTCCACGGCGCAGTTGACCTGGCGGATAAACGCGCTGGCGTCCAGATCCTCCTCGGTACCGTACTTGTTGAACTTCTTTTGGCCGGGATCGTCGATGCCAAAGTTGAGGTACAGCATGCTGGACACGCCGTCCATGCGAATGCCGTCAACATGGAAGTTCTCGAGCCAGTACAGCACGTTGGAGACCAGGAAGGATCGGACCTCGCCACGGGCGAAGTCGAACTTGTGCGTGCCCCAGTTGGGGTGAATCTCGTGCTCAAACAGCATGTGGCCGTTAAAGGTGGCAAGGCCGTGTGAATCGGCGCAAAAACCGCCGGGCACCCAGTCCATGATTACGCCAATGCCCGCCTCGTGGCATGCATCGATAAAGTGCATGAGCTGCTGCGGGTCGCCATAGCGCGACGTGGCGGCGTAGTAGCCGGTCGTCTGGTAGCCCCAGGAGCCATCGAAGGGATGCTCCATGAGCGGCATGACCTCGATATGCGTGTAACCCATGTCGCGCACGTAGTCCACGAGCTCCACCGACAGGTCGTCGTAGGTGTAGAACTCGCCGCGCTGCGCGGGGAAGGGGTCCATGGGACCGGGGTAGTTGCCGAACTCGTCCGGCTCGCCCTGCGGCGCGTCGCCGTGGCGCTTCCACGAGCCAATATGCACCTCGTAGATGTTGAGCGGCTGCGACATGTGGTTGTGACCGGCGCGGCGCTTGAGCCACGCGGCGTCGTTCCACTTATAGCCGTCGAGGGTCCACAGCACGCTGGCGGTACCCGGAGGGCACTCGGCCTTAAAGGCATACGGATCGGCCTTATAGAGCTTTTCTCCCTCGTTTGTCTCGATGAGATACTTATAGAGCTGGCCCTGCTCGGCGCCAGGAATAAAGCCTTCCCAAATAGCGCTCGTATGCACGGGCACCAGCGGGTTGGCTTCCTCATTCCAATCGTTAAATTCGCCAATGACATGGACGCTCTTTACGTCGGGCGCCCAAACGCAAAAGCGCCAGCCGCGCGTACGGTTCTGCGTGTCGGGGTGCGCGCCCATCTTTTCCCAGCTGCGCTCCCACATGCCAATGCCAAACAGATAGACATCGTCCTTAGAGAGTTCCGGCGCGTGCGGGGCGGCTTTACGGGTAGCGGGCTTTTTGGTTGCTGGCTTTAGCTTTGTATCGCTCACGTTTGATCCCATCATGACGCGGCAGCGTGTTGCCTTGGTGACTAGATGCGAAAGGTCCAAGGCTGCACGAATCGAAGGGACGGCGATAGTTCTATGATTCGTTCCACCTCGCGTGCTCGGTGGAACTTTCGGCAGAAACTACGATAACACCTGTACGTTACTTTTATGAAGGAAAGTGGTTTTAGGGCGGCGTTTAATCGGTAAGCGCCATGTTTAGACCACTGGCAGAATTGCCGTGGTAAAACTCTTGACAGTTTTACCAATTAGGGTTTCAAGATTGTTAGTCTGACGTTTGGTAAAACGTTTTTAGCAGGATGTTTACCATTTGACATTGAAAGGTTCGTTTATGTCCCAGACCGCCGCCTCCAACGTTGCTTTTATTTTCGATTGCGACGGCACACTGGTTAATAGCACCCCCGTTTGGGCTTATGCCCAGCCCGAGTTATTGCACCGCCACGGAGTTGACGTGACGGTCGATGATTTTGCCCAGTTTGAGCATCTTTCGCTGGAGGACGAGTGCCAGGCCTACCACGATACGTGGGGTATTGGTGCGAATGGTGAGGAGCTGTATCGCGAGCTGGGCGACATCCTGATCGATGGCTACTCCAAGGTGCCGCCGCGCGAGGGGCTCCTGGCATTTTTGGAGCAGGCGAAAACGGCGGGCGTTGCCATGTGCGTGGCTACGTCCACGCCGGCCGAGCTGGTTAAGTCTGCGCTTGCGGGAGCCGGGCTCGATGCCTACATGGAGTTTGTGACCACCACCGGCGAGGCGGGACGCTCCAAGCAGTTCCCCGATGTGTATGAGCTGGCACTGCGCCGCCTGGAGGAGCGCCATGGGCATAAGTTTGACCGCGCATGGGTGTTTGAGGACGCCGTCTTTGGCCTTAAGAGCTCTGGCACCGCCGGCTTTAAGCGCGTGGGCATCTATGACCCGCACGGCCGTATGGAGCGCGATGAGGTGCGTGACAACTGCGACATCTTTATCGACAGTTATGAGGACCTGGTCCTGGCCCGCGTACTTTCGTTTGAGGGCTAGGCGAGTACCGTGGCTTGCAAAGTATTAGTGGTTTGTGGCTCGCCGGTGGTGGCGAGTGCGGATCTGTTGCGTAGGCTAGCAGGGGAGTGCAACCACGTCGTCGCCGTGGACCGCGGACTCGATGCGCTGCTGGGCGCCGGCCTGAGCTGCGATGTATATGTGGGAGATGCCGACACGGTGAGTGATGCGGGTCGCGCGTTGGTCGATGCCGCTAAGGACTTTGAAGTTGAGCGCCACGACCCGTACAAGGACTATACCGATCTTGCACTGGCCCTCGATTCCGTCCGACGCCGCTGGCCGGGTGCCGAAGTGGTGGCAACCTGCGCTACCGGCGGCCGCCCGGATATGGCGCTTTCCGTACTGGGGTTGCTCGCAGGCTACGATGACGCCCCAGTCTGGATTGCCGAAGACGAGACCACGGCCCGCATTCTGCACGAAGGCGAATCCTGGACCATTGAGGGCGCCGAAGGCAAGACGTTCTCCATCGTCGCCATAGCCCCTAGGACGGTTGTAAGCGAACACGGTCTAGAGTGGGAGTTAGATCACGCTTCGCTGGGCTTGTTAGCCGATACGGGCATTAGCAACGTCGTCAGGTCAACAGCCACGATCCAAGTCCATACCGGCACCGCCATCGCTTACCTATATCAATAGGCATTTAGAATCTGACCCCAAAAAAGTCCTTGCGCGTCGCGCTAACTTCCCCTATAGTATTTCTTCGTCACGGGGGCGTAGCTCAGCTGGGAGAGCGCTTGACTGGCAGTCAAGAGGTCAGGGGTTCGATCCCCCTCGTCTCCACCATCGTGAATGCAAAGGCCTTCGGAATTCCGAAGGCTTTTTTCATGCCAAAACACCACGCGCCACAAACCCCACTTACGCCAACAAAAAGTTGCACAATTTATTTCCCATGTCTGTACATAGTTTGTTAGCCAAACGCAATTACCAGTGCAGCTCGCTGCTCTAGTTGGGCTTCATGAACGCTCCCAATTATTGCCAGCACCCCAATAACCTGCGCCAACGTGAACAACTTTCCAAAACAACCCCCTTTAGCACGTCAAATGAACGATATGTTGTCAAACGCAGCCCAAATCAGTTTCACTAACAGCTTGTGCTAGGATATCTAACGTTACATGAGTTCAACTGTGCTCACGGCTCCAATAGGCCACGAAGCGCAGGGTCGATCAGCATCCGGCCGTAACGGCGGTGCTAGAAAAACCACGAGCTCCAATATCGATTGCCATGCGCGATTTTGCACTTGCTTTTGCGGCTATTTATAAGTTCGTTTTAGTCAGTTCAACAATTTACTATGGCTAATCACTGCGGTTCTTCAGCTTGCTGCGTGCGGTCCAGTTTTGAAATCCCTTGACTGGCTCGCACGCAGCCAGCTGAGGTTGTAGGCAATCTTGCGATACGTGCCTGCAGCTTCAGCGCTGCTTTTATGCATACCGTTCACGGTGGGGCAGAGCCACGTGCTTGTCTGACTGGGCTCAGGCTTTGAATATGGAGCGCCTTCGCGCACACGCGCCCTGGCGAAGCCATACCCAAACCCCGTGAGCCACACGTAAGACAGCAAGGGGGTGGTGCTCGTGTGGTATGTGATCCAGGTCATTAACGGTCGCGAAGACGTAATGCGCGAGCGCATCGAGCGCATGGTGCCGGCTGGCGCCATGCAGGAGCTCTTTTATCCCCAATATCAAACCGAGATCAAGGTTCACGGCGAATGGGTCAATACGACCAAGCCTCTCTTTCCCGGTTATCTTATCTGCGATACGGCAGATCCCCGCACCGTGCAACAGTATCTGCTACGTATGGACGACTTTGCCCGGGTGCTTTCCCAGGACGGTCAGTTTGTGCCGCTGGCAAAAGAAGAGGTTCAGCTTATTGGCGGATTTACGCATAGGGGAGACCGCGTGGTGCCCATGAGCGAGGCTCTAAAGGATGGAGACCAGGTCGTAGTAACGGCAGGCCCGCTGCTGGGGCACGAGGCCCTTATCAAAACCATTAACAGACGCAAGAGCACTGCCTTTTTGGAGCTCGACTTGTGCGGCCGACGCGTAACCACCCGCGTTGGCCTTGCGGTGCTTTCAAAAGAGCAGCGCGTTATGCGCAATCACAGAAGAGCGATCGCCTAGCTGCAAGCTCGCAAGCGGACGACCGAAGGCAAAAAGTATCAGGGGAGGGGCTCTTGGAGCCTACGATGATGACCATGGCACAGGGCGCGCGGGAGACGCGCACGGCCGCCACGGCGAATTCCGTTACTGCCGCAGCCGGTGCTGCGGGGGATTACCTTACAAACGAAGAAGCGTACAAGATGCTGCGCGGTGCCAACTCCGGCGTGAAGCCCGAGCTTGGGCACAGGCTCTACCGCGTTGTTAAGCGTACGGTGGACATTGTCGCCGCCGGCGGAGCCCTGGTGTTGCTCTTTATTCCCGGGGTAATTCTGAGCGTGGTCATTTGCATAAAGAGCCCGGGCGCCAGCCCCCTATATTCACAGTGGCGCGTGGGCCGCGTGCGCAAAGACGGCACGTTCTACCTGTTTAAGATCTACAAGTTCCGCAGCATGGTTCCCAACGCAGACCAAATGCTCAAGGACTTGCAGGCCCAAAACGAGGCCACTGGCCCCATGTTTAAAATGAAGCACGACCCGCGCATTATTCCCGGTGTGGGTAACTTCATTCGCAAGCACAGCATCGACGAGCTGCCCCAGCTCATCAACGTGTTCTTGGGCCAAATGAACCTCATTGGCCCGCGCCCCGGCCTGCCGCGCGAGGTTGCCCTGTACAGCGAGCACGACATGAAGCGCCTGGCGGTAAAACCCGGCTGCAGCGGTCCTTGGCAGGTAATGGGCCGCAGCTACCTGGGCTTCAAAGAAATGGTTGAGCTGGATCTTCGCTATATAGAGAATCGCAGCCTGCGCCAGGACCTGCGGTTGATATTCGGCACGCTGAAGACGATGTTCTCTGGGGAAGGTGCCGTGTAGCATGCGCATCGCCATGATAGGCCAAAAGAGAACGGGTTCGCGCGAGGGCGGCGTAGAAGTGGTGGTAGGCGAGCTTGCTCGCCGTATGGCAGACCTTGGTCACCAAGTAACCTGCTACGACCGTATGGGCGAAGGAGCTCCTTCCGAGCCCTACGAGAAGGATGGCTACCGCATCGTTCCCGTAAAGGCTCTGGACATCAAGGGGCTCTCTGCGCTCACGAGCAGCTTTGCCGCAACAAGGGCCGCCATCAAAGACGGGGCAGACGTAATTCACTATCACGCAGAGGGGCCGTGTGTCCCCCTTCGTTTTGCGCGTTCCGCGGACATCAGGACCGTGGCAACGATCCACGGCCTGGACTGGCAGCGTGCAAAATGGGGCGGCTTGGCTTCCAAGTACATCAAGTTCGGCGAGGCGACGGCGGCCAAGTGCGCGGATGCGCTCATCGTGCTTTCCCGGGGCAATCAGGAGTACTTCAAGGAGGCTTACGGCCGCGAGGCTACGCTCATTCCCAACGGCATCACTCCCGAGGCGGATCTTCCCGCGAAGGAGATCTCCGAGCGCTTGGGGCTCACCCAGGGCTCCTATGTCCTCTACCTCGGTCGCATTGTGCCCGAGAAGCGACCGGAACTGTTGGTGGAGGCGTACAAGCAGGTAAAGACGGATAAGCGCCTGGTTATCGCGGGCGACTCCTCCGATACGGACGACTACGCCGTGGCGCTCAAAGAGGCTGCCGCGTCCGACCCCCGCGCGCTCTTTACGGGCCACGTTGAGGGCAACCTGCTCTCCGAGCTGTACTCCAACGCGTATTGCTACGCGCTCCCCTCCGACGTTGAGGGCCTGCCCATGAGCTTGCTGGAGGCCATGTCTCACGGTGCGGCATGCGTTACCTCGGATATTCCCGAGTGCGCGGATGTTCTGCAGGGTTGCGGGCTCACGTTCCCACACGGAGACGCGGGGGCGCTGCGCGACGTGCTTGAAGGCCTGATAGCGGATTCTGCCCAAGCGGAGAGGCTGGGCGCCATGGCACGTGACCGCGCGATTAATGGCTATGACTGGAACAGCGTCGTCCAAAGGACGCTTGCTTTGTATGAGGGTGTTGCGTAATGAAGATCCTTCTTGTAAATAAGTTTCATTGGCGCAAGGGTGGAAGCGAGACGTACTACTTTGCTCTTGCCGATGGTCTTCGCGCTCTTGGGCATGAAGTTGCCTTCTTCAGCATGGAGGATGAGCGTAATGAGCCGACTGAGTGGTCGCGTTACTTTGTAACGAATCGCGACTATAACGGACCGAGCTCTATTGTCGATAAGGCGAAGGCCGCGCAGGCACTTGTGTATTCCAAAGAGGCGCGCGAGAAGTTCGATACGCTGTGCCGTGAATTCCAGCCCGATGTAATCCATCTCAATCTCACTCATAGGCAGATTACGTTTTCCATCTTGGACGCTCCCTGGCTAAAGCAGCATCCAACGCCGGTTGTGTATACCTCGCACGACTTGATTCTTGCTTGCCCGAGCTATCTTATGCTTGATTCCGAGGGCAACGTTTGCGATTCGTGTCTCGGGGGTCATTTTGGCAATTGCCTTAAGAAGAAGTGCGTAAAGGGTTCGATCGCAAAAAGCGCGTTAGCGGTGGCTGAGGCGGAGTGGCTTAAACGGCACAAAACCTATTCACGTCTCGATCGCATCATCTGCCCGAGTGAGTTCATGCGGAACAAGTTTATTGAAGCGGGGCTTCCCGAGCGTCAGCTTGTCCTCATGCGGAATTTCCTGAATCCCGATTCGATGTCACGGGAAGTTGCCAACCAAAATAATGAAGATCCCTACATGCTGTATCTGGGACGCCTTTCTCGCGAGAAAGGCGTGTTAACGCTCGTGCATGCTTTTGAGAAGGCGGCACCGGTGATCCCTGATTGGCGTCTTGTTATTGCAGGCGATGGCCCTGAATGTGATGCTGTGAAGGTCAAAGTTTCCGCAATGCCAAACGAAATAAGCTCGAGGATTGAGCTGGTTGGATATAAAACCGGTGACGCCCTGCGCGGACTTGTGAATCGAGCCACTCTGGCGGCTGCGCCGTCAGAGTGCCTCGAGAACGCGCCATATGCGGTTCTCGAGGCACTCGCCGCGGGCAAGCCCGTTATCGGTACGAACATGGGCGGAATACCCGAGCTGGTACGTGAGGGTGAAACGGGCTTCCTGGCTGAAGCCCACGATGAGGCAGGACTCGCAGATGCAATCCGTAGGGGTGCGGCGGTGGCCGCCGAACCTGCGGCTTACGCCGCGATGAGCGCGCATTGCCGTTCATTCGTGGCAGAGAACTGTAATCAAGAGAAATACATCCGGAATCTCGTCTCCCTGTATCAAGAACTAATTGACCGGAAGGTGGTGGCCTAACCCATGGCCGAGAAGAAACTCAACGGAACCGTAATCGTAACGTACCGCTGCAACGCGCGCTGCACCATGTGCAACCGCTACAAGGCTCCCAGCCGTCCGGAGGAGGAGCTCTCCCTCGACGTGATCAAGAAGCTCCCGCGCATGTACTTCACCAACATCACCGGTGGCGAGCCCTTCATCAGGACCGACCTTGCGGATATCGTGCGCGAGCTGTACAAGAAGTCCGACCGCATCGTCATCTCCACCAACGGCTTCTTCACCGACCGCATCATCGCCCTTGCCGAGGAATTCCCCCAGGTGGGAATCCGCATCTCCATCGAGGGTCTGCAGCAGACCAACGATGAGATCCGCGGTCTCCAGAACGGCTTCAACCGCGGCTACGAGACGCTCAAGAAGCTCGTGGAAATGAAGCACCCGGACGTGGGCTTTGGCATGACGGTGCAGGATCGCAACGCTGCGGACTTGGTGCCGCTGTACAAGCTTTCCGACGAGCTCGGCATGGAGTTCGCCACCGCCAGCCTGCACAACAGCTTCTACTTTGTCGAGGCGAAGAACATCATCAAGGACCGTCCCATGGTGGCCCAGAACTTCGAGAACCTGGTAAACGAGCTCCTCAAGTCCAACGAGCCCAAGAAGTGGTTCCGCGCGTACTTCAACATGGGCCTCATCAACTACATCTATGGGCAGAAGCGCCTGCTCCCGTGCGATATGGCGTTCGACACGTTCTTCATCGACCCCTACGGCGACGTCATGCCCTGCAACGGCACCAAGGAGAAGCTCGTTATGGGCAACCTTAACGACGAGTCTTGGGATGAGCTGTGGGAGAGCGCCCAGGCCGAGAAAGTGCGCGGCTGCGTGCGCCACTGCGACCGCAACTGCTGGATGATCGGCTCCGTGTCTCCTGCCATGCACAAGTACATCTGGAAACCCGCGTCGTGGGTGCTGGCGCACAAGCTCAAGCCCGGCAAGAAGTTCGACATGCACGAGCTCCCCATCGTGCGCGACTACGAGTCGGGCAAGGTGACGAAGGAGGAGCTGGACGCTCTTTCCACCTGCGACATGCACGCCGCGATCAACGACGGCCTTTCCGACGCAAGCCGAGCCGACGCGCACGTGTACGAGACTGAGGAGGCGCTGTAGTGCAGCCGGGTGGAAAAATCGAATGCAAAAATTCAGAAATAGCGGTTGCTCGATATCAATCGGAGGAAACACGTGAAAGTATCCTGCATAACCAGGCACGCAATCTCTAATTATGGCTCCCTGCTCCAGGCATATGCGACACAACGAGCGGTAGAGAGCTTGGGGCATGAGTTCGAGATTATGGACTATGTACCTGCTTGTGAGGACGTATCCCAGCAGGTGAGGACGCTTCTTTCGACAAAGCCGTCCTGGAACGGGAACCCGTTGAAGAAGTCTGTCTACAGACTTCTGATGGAGCCTGAGACAAGGGTGGCGGGCAAGCAGTTTGCGCGTGAGCGTTCCCAGCTGCTTAAGATGAGCCCTCACTATGCATCCCTGGAGGAGCTGAAGGCTAATCCGCCCAAGGCCGATGTCTATATGACTGGAAGCGATCAGGTGTGGGGTCCCATCAGCTCGGGCGCATACGACCTGTCATACGCGCTTGAGTTTGCTCCCGAGGGCTCAAGGCGCATCTCATATGCGGCAAGCTTTGGTAAGAAGAATATCCCGGATAGCGTGCGCCCCAGGTTTCTCGAGGACCTTCGAGCATATGAGGCCGTGTTCGTACGCGAGGATGCCGCGCGCGAGCAGCTTGCCTCGTGGGGCATAGAGGCCGGACAGGTTGTCGATCCCACGCTGCTGCTTGATGGCGAGGCGTGGAGAAGGATGGCGGCACCTGCTCCGAAGGGCGAATACATCCTCGTCTACCAGATTCACAGCGACCCGACGGTGGGGCAGTACGCCGTGAAGGTTGCCAAAAAGCTTGGCTTGCCCCTGATACGGATCTCCGCAAGCCTGCACCAGGCCTCACGCGAGGGCAAGTTCAAGTGGCTGCCGACGCTTGCTGAGTTTCTCTCGTATGTCGACAACGCAGCATGCCTAGTCACGGACTCGTTCCACGGTACGGCTTTTGCCATAAATCTCAATACGCCGCTGGTAGAAGTGCTGCCCAAGAACGGAACCTCGAGCAGGAACGTGAGTATTCTGCGACTCACGGACCTCACGGACAGAGTGCTTCAGAATCTAGATGATGTCGAGTTAGCATCCAAGCAGATTGACTTTGGTCGGGTCAACGATGTGATGGGTGCGGAGAGGGAGAAGTCCCTAGCGC
>URDI01000030.1:0-26053 GCA_900546475.1 uncultured Collinsella sp. | reverse complement strand
ACGGGACGTCCGCGTATTTGCTTCGCAAATCCGTACCGGCTTCAGGCGCCTGCCGGCGCCTTCGCCTGCTCGCTACAAACGCTTCGCGTTTGTTTTACGCTCGCACCCTGGCGGGTTCGAGTCCCGGCGCTTTATTGAAAAAAGCACGGCACCGGAACGGTGTCGTGCTTTTACTTTTTCTGGAGCGGGCAACGGGACTCGAACCCGCGAGTGTCAGCTTGGGAAGCTGATGCCTTACCACTTGGCGATGCCCGCTTGTGTGTTGGCTAGTATAACGCGGTTGTCTTGTTCGATACAAGGGTGGCGATGCTTGTTTTAGCTGTGGAGATTCGTTTGAAAATCGCATCAATTGTGGAGACGAGGACCTTTGGCCTCCTGTTCTCCTTATCTTCTACCTGCGCTTTTGCCTGATTGTTGTATTTGAGCTCAATTTGTCAGGAATTGGGCAAGCTTTTGGTCAGGCTCCGGTACTTACCCGCATGAACCTCGGGGGTAGCCTCATCCTACGCGTCGCAACCTCCCCATGCGGCGCACGAGGGATAAGGAGCAGCCATGTCCAACGCACCCACGCACTCTGTCCACAGCGCAATCGCAACAGGTCCGCTGCTCCTGCTCCTCTTCCTGCTTTTCGGCTGTCTGGCACCGGGAGCCGCATTTGCCGTCGATGGCTACGACCAGCTCGGCTTCCGCACTATTAGCGATGATTGTGGGCCCTTCTTCATCGGCAAGTATGAAGCTCAAGACGCCTCGATTGCCTACTGCATGAACCAGGAGCGCCCCGGCCCCACCAAGCCGGGCGGCCCATGGCTCAACTTTGATCAAGGCTGGGTGTGGCTCGACGACGAGTTCGCGGCAATCGTTTGTCACGGATATCCTACCGCCACGTCGTTTGGCGGTTACCATCTTTCACCCGATCGCGCCCGCGCTGCCACCCAGCTTGCCGTATGGATGCTCAACGGCACTACCCATGTCGACGGCACCTACTCCTACACGACCGCTCAGGGCAAAACCAAGAGCGGGCACTTTACCGCCGACAATGAAGTCGTGGCGGCTGCGCGGTGGCTCCACGACAGCGCAAAATCAGGAAGCATCGAAGCCGCTCCGCACCGCGCGCGGCGCTATATAGGAACCGTATCGGGCGGCAGCAAACGTCAAGACATGCTCTATGTACTGCCGGCGGTCTCTGTTTCCTTCCAAAAGCAGTCTGCAAACGCTGCCATTACCAGCGGAAACAATACTTATCAGTTTGGCGGGGCAACATTCGATGTTTTTGAGAGCGCCAGCGGCGCGCGTGTCGGCACCGTCCAGATGGACAGCAACGGTCGAGCGCAGGCAACACTCCTACCCAACACGGCATACTACCTAGTTGAGACAACAGCGCCAGCTGGTTATATCTCCCTGCACGATCGCATTGCCTTTACCACGACGAATAACGGCGGATACGTCACCATTGATGAACAACCCGGCACCATTACCTTGCGCATTGTAAAGCTCGACGCCGCAACGAATGCAGGCCCCCAAGTTGGAGCTTCGCTCGCAGGAGCAGAATTCGTGTGCGTATCGCAATCAACCCCTGGATGGACACAAACTCTCAGGACCGATGAAAGCGGTCGAGCTACCCTCACCGATGTCCCCCTGGGAACCTTTACCATCTATGAATCGAAGGCGCCCGAGGGCTATTTGCCCTCCGGTGACAGTTGGTCTTACACCGTTGGAGCCGACCAACTCGGCGATTCAGGCGTGGTCGAGATCGAATCTCGCGTTTCCAATATCCCCATTGCGTTTGACCTTGAGATTTCCAAATTCAAGGACTACGGCAATAGCGATCAATCCGGCCTGGAGCAGCCGGCAGGAGATGTTGTCTTTGAGGTTGTCAGTAACAGCTCTCAGCAGGTTGTTGGCACACTGACCACAAACATCTATGGCTTTGCCTCCACCAAAGATCAGCCCGAAGCATGGTTTGGCGCAGGCAAGCGACCCGCCGGTGTCCACGGAGCCATCCCATACGACCGCGCCGGCTACACCGTTCGTGAGGTTCCGGAAACCGTCCCAGAGGGTTTTAAACGTGCAGGGGAATGGACCGTCGAGGCCAATCAGATTTCCGACGGCGCCGAGCTTCAATATATCGTGGACAACCACGCTCTGTCGACGCATCTCCAGATTGTAAAACGCGATGCCCAAACAGGCGCTTCTGTTCCCCTAGCCGGATTCACCTTCCAACTCCTCGACAGCAATCACAAACCTGTCTCACAAACTTGCTGGCATCCAGCACATAACGTAATGGACACCTTTACGACTGACGCGACCGGGACCGTCACACTGCCCGAATCGCTCGTGCCGGGCACCTATTATGTACGCGAAACCTCGGCCAAAGAGCCCTATCTTGTCGGCAAAGAGATCGAGGTAAACATACCCGCCGACATGAACCTAACGCCCGTTGCAATCGCCTCGTATTATGACCACGCCGCGACCGGAAACATCAGGATCGTTAAAACCGATGTCGTAGACGGCAGCAGCCTCGCGGGCGCCATCTTTGAGATCCGTGCCTCGGGTGATATCGTGCGCCCCGACGGTAGCATTGCCGCGCTCGACGGTGAGACTGTCGCTACCGTCACAACGGATGAAACTGGAGAAGCACGCGCGGACGACCTCCCGCTGGGATCTGGCACCGCACGCTACGAGGTTGTCGAGACTCAAGCGCCGGCAGGCTTCTTACTAGACCGGACGCCCCATATCGTAGACCTCGCTTATGCCGACCAGAAAACACCCGTTGTAGAAGCACGGCTTAACGTATCCGACAATTACACCAAGGTTGGTATCTCCAAGGTCGATGCAAGCGGAGAGCAGGAAGTGAAAGGCGCACAACTCACCTTATATGGTCCCGATAAAACCGAAATAGACTCCTGGACCTCATCCGACAAGCCGCACCGCGTCGAACATCTTGCACCCGGCACCTACTCGTTGCGCGAAATGATGTCTCCGCGGACCTATGACCTTGCCGAGGAGATAACGTTTGAAATAAAGGATACGGGAGAAGTCCAATCCGTCGCGATGAAGGATGCGCCCATCGAGATCAAAGGACAGGTCGACAAGCGTCAGGAGCTTGTCCAACCTATCGGGAAGGGTCTGCTGGCCAACGGCGATGGTAAAAATCGCGCCGCAACGCAAACCAATACGGACGGTCTTTTCTCCTATACCATCGACGCTCGAAACGATTCAGCTACCTGGGTTGATGAGTTCACAATTACCGATGATCTTGAGTGTGCCGAGGACGATACGGCGAGATTCGTCTCAATCGAAACCCCCGTCGCCATCGGCGACCTCAACGGTCTGTGCAACGTGTGGTATCGCACGACGCCGTTGGACTCGACAGACGTCGATGAGCCGGCAAACGCGACGCTTGACGATGGGCACGAAAATCCTTGGCTTGAGTCCGACGAAGTAAAAGAGAGTCTGGGTGAAGATTGCCGCCTCGTCGATTACGACGGCTGGCACCTCTGGAAGGCGGATGTCTCGACCACGGAATCCGCCACACTCGAGGCGAAAGAACTCGACCTTGCATCCAATACCGTCGTAACGGGCATTCGCATTGAATACGGTGCGGTAGCCGCCGACTTTACGACTCGAAGCGATACGGATTCTTGGACCCGCGATGATCTCAAAGATGAGCACGACGACCTTGACGATGCCAAAGCAATCCTTGGCACAGATGCTCGGGGCGCAGTCGTGCACATGCAGGCAACGTCGGCTTACACACCCCAAACTGCACTCACCAACAGCGCACGCGTCGATCTTTGCCGCAACGGCGGCGGCGATAAACTTGAGTCACATGACGAGGACCGTGTCATTCAACGCTGTACCCTACCGCAGGACCTACCGGCAACAGGATCAGCTCCCATCGCCGCTTGCATCACCGCGCTCCTGACCTCGGGTGCCGCAGCCCTATGGTTCGCTCGCCTTAGGTCAATCCCAAAGAAGCGCTAGCGCGATGAAAAAGCGGACGAGCCAGTCCCCCGGCTCGCCCGCTTTCAATCATTTAAATCGCCGCATCTACTCTGCAGACGAAGATCCACCATCAACGATTGCTTGCTCGGACTCAGAAATCCCATCGGCACCCGTGCTCTGTTCTTGCTCCACCTCTTCGCTGATTGCGGAGGCGGGGGTCGAGCCCTTCGCGCCCACGATGTAGGCAGCTCCAAACCCTAACGCAATGGCAATCAAGGTCAAAATCACGTAGACAGGCCAATGGCGCTTAATATACGAAAACACGTTGACTCCTTAGAGCTCCGTCTACGAACGGCGGATAACCTCGGTCACGACCTCGGATACCGTGGCAATGTTCGTCGGGTTGACATTGTGGGGCAGGTCGTCCTCGGTACGAGCGCAAGCCAGACGCGTGCCGTCCACGCCGGCGATGGTGAGGGCTCGGCGGCTCGCCTCGAGGGCGGCGTAGGCATCGGTCTTGGCATAGGGCATCTCGAGCGCGCCACAATCGACATGGAACGACTTGCACACCTTGCTGACCAGGTTCATGATGCGGCGATCGCCCTTGAGCAGCTGCTGTTCGCCCTCAACCGTCACCACCGAAAGCCTACCGGCGCCGACGGATTCAAGATTGATGAAGAAGACGCCGCGGAGCTTATCGCGATACGAAGCCAAGAAGGCCTTCATACCGGCGCCATCACAATCCGAGGCGCCCGTTGCCACAAACCAGATATCGTGACCGAGCAGCTCATCGTCGCCCATAGAGGCGACAGCCGAGAGCATATCTTCGGAAGAAGCGCCGTCGGAAGACGTAGCGCCGCCCTTCCAGCCATCGTTATCGTCCTCGAAATTATCCCACGAACCGATGCCGCGACCGGACTTCTTGGCATCGTAATCGTCTTCGACGCCCAGCCAATCACTCATGCTGTCCTGTTCGTTTTTCTTTTTACGACCGAACAGGCCGCCCAGGCCGCGCTTGCGAGACTTGGGCGCCGCCGGGGCGGGAGCCGAAATGGTCTCGATCGGCTGAGCGCCCGACGCAACGGGCCTAGGAGGCGCAACGGGTGCCGATGTTGGTTCGGGGCCCTGAGCGGTAGCAAAGGGGTCGTTGACCTGTGCGGAGGGGTCGGGAAGGTCGAACAGCGACGTGCGAGACGCAACGTTTGCCTGCTTCATCGACGGCAGCGACGGATCGGGGACCGAAGCCAGCGGAGACGAGGAAGGTGCAGGCGACGGAGCCGACGCCGGATCGGGAACATTCACCTGCGGACGCGGTGATGCCTGGGAGGAAATCTGGGCCATAAGGGAATCGACCGTTTCGTCCTGGGTGGGAGCAACATCGGCAACCGTGGCACCGGAACCACTCGGGGTCGGCATGGTGAAAATCTGCGTGGAGTAAGGCCTCGACTCATCTGTCTCGGGAGCCTCGGAAACCGCAGGCACTTCCTCCTGCTCGACCTCGGTCGAATCACCTTGATCGGCTGCCGCGTATTGCTCTTCGTCACAGTTGACCTCGACGGGCTCGTGCCCGGCGACATCTTGGATTTCGGCAGCATCAATAGGCTCGTCATCGTCTGCCGCGTCGCCCTGCTCATCGGAAACAGGAAGGGGCTCGGCAATCGTGGTGCCTTGCTTTTCAAACGTTATCGTGGAATCGAACTGCGCGGCATCAAACGACATGGTGCTATCGACGTGCTGCTGAGCCTCAAAGGACGTCGTAGCTTCGGCGGCGTCGACAGGCACGGACTGCATAGCCTCGTTCTGCTCGAACTCTTGCGCCGCGCGCTCACGTGCCGCCTCGGCTGCCTGCTGCTGAGCGATAGCCTCCTGCTCGGCAGCCTCGCGTGCGGCAGCGCGCTTCCCCTCGAAATCGTCGACAAATTTCCTGCCCTTTACAAGCGCACCCTTAAAGAAGTTGGAAGCGCTGGCGCCAATCGAAGAGAACGCGGATGCAATATCGGCATGGGGCGTTGCCGCGGGAATCTCGGCCGAGAAATCAGTATCGCTCTCGTAAGACACGCGCCTCGGCTGTTCAGCGTAATCGTCGTCAGGCTCGTCCGTAACGTCTTGCGCCGGCGCGGCGGGAGCCAAAATGTCCAGTCCTGCCGCGGGATCGATCGCGGACACCGCCTCGGGCTCGGCAACGGCAGCGGCAACCGCGGCAGACTCATCATCCACGGCGACAACGGGCGCAGATGCAGTCACGACGGGGGCAGGCTCGGGCTCAAACGTCGGCTCCTCGCCTTCCTCGTAATCGAGCGTGCAGGACTCGGGAAGCATTCCGAGCGCACGGATGGCATCCGAACCAAAGCGGATGTTGCCGGCGGCATTGCGATAGAGCCTGGGCTCGAGCTCGGCCGCGACAGGCTCCTCCGCCGGCTCGGCAGTGGGAACCTCGTCATTGAACTCTTCGGCCTGGACAGCCTGATTCTGATCCTCGGGCACGATGGCGCCAATCAGCGTCTCGTCGGCAGACGCACCCTCAAAGCCCTCGATCTGCTCGTCGAAAGCCTCGCCCTGTTCGGGCTCGGTCTGAGCGTCGTGAGCAATCGGCTGACCGAACTCGTCCTCGGCGTAGGTAGGCTCTTCATACTCGATGGTGTTGCCGTAGTCGTTTTGCTGTTGGGCCGCGGCATACTCCGCTGCTGCGCGCGCCATCTCCTCGGCACGACGCTTCTGCTCCCCAAAATAGGTATCGAACGGAACATCGTCGGGAAACTCGTTTTCGCCCTGGAAGGGAGCAACGTTGTCCATAACGCCGAGCATAGCGGCGACAGAAGACTTGTTGCACACTGCGCCGGACGTATAGGGAAGCACAAAACGGTTAGAAATGATGTTTGCCGCGTTGGCGAGCGCAACGAGGGAAGCGAGGATCGCGACAATCCACAGCAGAACCTTGAGCGCGCCGGGGAGCGGCAGGATACGCAAGATGGCAACGGCAGCAGGGGCAACCGTGGCAACGGGCAACAGCTTGGCGATGAGCGCACGATACGAAGCATAGGGCTCGCGGGCGAGCAGCTCAGCACGGGGAGAGTCGTAGTGTGCGACAACGACCACCGGGCGGTTGCGCGGAGACGCGAGCGGGCCCGAGGCCTTGTGGTAGGCGATGACATTTTGGCTCACGCCCGTCTTGCCCAGGCGCGAAACCACGGGGTGGCCCGTGCGCTCGAGCACGTAAAGAACGGCACCGACAATGGCCAGCAAGGTGCCGACCAAGCCGATGCCGCCGCCGATGCCCATCAGCAGGGCGCCGGCAAACGCAAGAATACCGGTAACGGCAAATGCCAACCTGCTGGGCGCCGGGGCATTGAACTCCTGAACCTCGGGATCAAAGCCGTGGTTGCGGAAGATCTGAGCGATATCCTCGGCAGCCAAGCGCTCTTCTTCGCTGCATGCCGGCGTGATGCCGGTGTTCTGCAGCAGGTGGTTAATATAGTTCTGGGTGTTCGCCATGTGCGCTCCACATCCATAATCCGACAAATAGGCCCAATGCATGCACATTAGAACCGTATATAGTCGAAAGTATACCCCGAGCGAGCGCAAACGACCGAATTCGGGCCATCTTAACGCCCCGAGCGGACAAGGATATAGCCTAATCTCCATATCGGACTAAAATCATGGCAGCAAACCACCTTCTCATGCGAGGACTCTATGACGGCAAGCGACGCGACCGCGACAATTAAAAAGGGGAATTCGGAGCCCAGTTTCGATAAAACGACTCAGCGCATCCTCAATCTTTTCTTTGTGCTCAACAGCTCCCCCGAACCGCTGACGACCGAGCAGATCGTCTTGGATTCTGACCTGGGATATGGCTCGGGCAATATCGACTCGGATAAGCGCAAGTTTCGGCGCGATCGTGACAAACTGCTCGAACGCGGCATCTTAATCAAGGAGGTTCGCCCCGCCGGCGCGCAGGAGACCGAGGAAAGCTCATGGACAATCGACCGCGAGCACACGTTTGCGGCAGGCGGCCTCATCACCGCAGACGACGCCGATATCCTGCTCAACGCTATCGACCAGACAATAGCGGCCGGCTCATCCACTTTTGCCGCGCCGCTTGCCGATATTCGTTCCAAGATTGCCTACCTCACCGGCAGGACGACGGCGGACGAAGCGCCGATCCGCCGCTCTCCCACCGTCGATGCGGTATGGAGCGCCTTTGCCGAGCGATGCGCGCTGCGATTTTTATATCAGAACGGACGCGGTGAGCAGAAAGAGCGTACCGTCTGCGTCTACGGCATGTTCGAGCGCGAGGGCGTTGCGTACTTCTGCGGCCTCGACAATGCCACCGACGACATCAGGACATTCCGCTGCGACCGTATCGTTCGCGCTTGGCGTCCTTCGAAGGCCTACGCCATCCCTGCAGACTTCAATCTCAACGACTACCTGTTCTTTGAATTCGATTTTGCCGACCGCCCGCCCGTTGCGGCTACGTTCTCGTTCGCCCCGCAGACGCAGATCGATATGATCAACGGCCTCACGCGCGGGCGAGGTGAGCTCGCACACACCGATTCGGGATGGACTTGGACCGTTGACGTGCGCGATCTTGAAGCCGCCGCCTCATTTTGCATGGCCCACGCCATGGACGGCATGAGGCCCATGGCCCCCAAATCGCTCAAGCAGGCGTGGAACCACCTCATTGAAAGGACGGTGCACGAGCATGCCCGTGCGTAAACTCACCAGCGAGCAGAGGCTCTCGCGCGGCATCGACATCATGGAGGCCCTCTACGCCGCCGGCGAGAGCGGCATGACACGAACCGAGATTTGCAGTCGCTTTGACATCACGGGGGCGTCGCTCGACGAGATTCTCGAGATCGTCTCGACGCTCGCGGACCGAGAATCGGGTGCGCGTATCATCTGCGAATGCCACGGCGAGCGCGTGGTCCTCACCGGTGACGCCGGGCGTGTACTACCGCTGCGCCTGAGTGCCGCCGAGGGCGCTGTGCTCAACCACGAACTTGAATCGTTGGGGATCGAGCCCCAGGCGGCGGCTCGAATTCGACATGCTCTTCTACCCGAAGAGCTCGGCTATAACCAGCACGTCTTTGACACCGTCAACCACGGGTCGCACTGGCAGCAGCTGAGCTGCGCCATTCAGGACGGCGTTCGCTGTCGTATCTCGTATCGCTCGATGGACGATGCGCGGCCACGCGAGCGTCTGGTCGACCCCTTGCGCATTACAGCAAACGGCGACCAAACATATCTGATTGCCTGGGACATCGCGGTCGATGAGCAGCGCACCTATCGCATGGATAAAATCGAGGGACTCGCCTTGACGGAAGACTCCGTCGTGCCTCACGCACCGGACGTTGCATCCCTCCACGATTCCCTTGCCCGGACGCAGCGTAGCGCAAAGCTCTTGATGCCATTCGATATGGCGGAGCATCTGGACTGGGCCGGCATCACCCTAATCGAACGCAGCGGGACAGACATGGCAACGGTAACCGTACATTACGGCTCCGAGCGTTGGCTGCTGAGCCAGATAATCGCAGCGGGCGGAGCCATCCGCATCTTGGATGACCCCGCCCTGTCAAAGCGTCTGTGCGATGTGGCAAAAACCCTCGTCTGTCCGCTTTAGCGCCGCCGCTCGTGGCGTGCACGCCACAGCTGTAGATAGTGCCCGATCTGCGCCGATTCGATGCGCTGGTAGGAGCTCGTGGGCAGCGACGTTAAGAACTTCTTGCCATAGCCCTTCGTCACCAGGCGCGGGTCGGCCAGAATCAGCACGCCGCAATCGGTCGACGAGCGGATAAGGCGGCCGGCCGCCTGCTTGACCTCGAGCACTGCCTCAGGCAGCGAATAGCGCGCCCAAGCGCGGTCTTCGCGCAGGTTGCGCTCGCACGAGAGCGGGTCCGTGGGGCTCGAGAACGGCAGCTTGGGAATGATGACGCAGCGCAGCGTCTCGCCGCTGGCGTCAAACCCCTCCCAGAAGGCCTTAAGCGCAAAAAGCGATGAGGTTGGCTCGTTGATAAACCGGTCGCGCAGGCGACGAGGAGATGAGTTGCGCTGCTGGCAGTTGAGTTCCAGGCCCGCACGAGCCATCTTGGGCTCGACGCGATCGTACAGCTCCTCCATGTCACGCCTGTTGGTGAACAGCGTGAGCACCGAGCCGCCCATGGCAAGATGAGCGTCGACCAGCACGCGCTCGAGCGCCGTAAGATAGCTCTCACGATCGCGCGGATCGGGGATATCGCCCGCAACGACTACAGCCATGTTCGAATCGAAGTCGTAGCTCGAGTCCAAGTGCAGCGATGAGGATGTTGAAGCACCGATGCGATCGAGGCCGACCGCATGGTTAAAGTGTTCAAAGCTTTTGGACACCGTCATGGTCGCCGAGGCAAAGATAGCCGTGTGAACCTCGGGCAGCCACTCGGTTGCCAAGGCCTCGCCAATATCGATGCGCTCCGCGGTCATCGACTCGCCGCCGGCACGCAGCCTGCGATTGACCTGCAGCGAATACACGTAGTGTTCATCGGTGCCGTCAATGATGAGCTTGAGGTTCTCGGCCAGCTCGTGCAGGCGGCGCGAGATATCACCCAGGTCGACAACAACCTCGGGCTTGTCGGCGGCGACGGCTTGTACCAGCGCGTCGACGCTCTTGTCAGCTTGTTCCAATGTGCCGATGGCAGCGTAGGCCGACTGTAAGAAATCATGCCAGTCGTCAGATTCGCGCAGCTCGGGGCCAATCCATAGATTGGCATTGTCATAGCCCCCACGGGCACGGCGACCGAGCTCGCGAACGCCATCGAACACGCCGGCGATCGCCATGCTCGCGCGCGCAACCGTCGACGTCGCCTTGGCAGTAAGGCCCAGATAGAGCGTAGAGCCCTCGGAGGTTGCCAAATCACGGGAAACCTGGCTTAGCGCGCCGGTGCTCGAGCCACCCAGACGCTCAAACAGAACGCGTGATTCGTCCGCCGACACCACACGCGCCCACTGACGGCGTGCCTCGCGCTCGATGGAATGGGCCTCGTCGATTACCCAATGACGAATCGGGGGCAAGATTCTGCCCTCGGCCGCAACATTGCGGAACAGCAGGGAATGGTTGGTGACCACCACATCGGCATGCGCCGCGCGACGGCGGGCGCCGTGGACTAGGCATTTATCGGGGAAAAACGGGCAGAGGCGACGGGCGCACTCGCGCGACGCCGTCGTAAAGTCGGGACGGTTGACGCTGCGCCAGCGAATGCCGAGCGAGTCGAGGTCGCCATCGGCCGACTGACACACGTACGCCATGATGACCGCGACTGCCGTAAGCGTGTCGGCAGGATCACGCTTAGTCGTAATTTCGACTTGGCCGCGGCTCATGCGCTCAAGCTTGCGCAAGCATGGATAGTGGTCATAGCCCTTGAGGGCGCAAAACGATAGGCCTCCGTCCAGCTGCTCAGCAAGTTTGGGCAGCTCGTGATACATGAGCTGGTCGGCAAGATTATTCGATTTAGTCGCGATACCCACCGTGATGTTGTTGCGGCGCGCGGCCTCGGCAAAAGGCACCAGGTAAGCCATCGATTTGCCGACGCCCGTCCCCGCCTCAATCACGCGATGCGTTCCCGTAACGAGCGCGTCACGGACCTCGCGCGCCATCGCGATCTGCTCATCGCGCGGCTCGTAGGTGGGATACATGCGATTGACCAGGCCGCCCGGGGCATAGTCCGCCTCGATTTCCTCGCGGCTCGGCATCTTAAGGACCGGTAGCTCGTCCGCATCAACGCGATCATCGGCCCGATCGGCCTTGAGAACGTCGGCGCGGGCGGCGCTGAGAGAGAAGATGGAACCGGGGTTCTGTCCCGCCAAGAAGGAGAAGATGGGACGATAGGACCAGGGTACGTCGGGGTACATGTCGGCCAGGCGCGCCATCAAGCCCTGAGGCAAGTCGGTGAGCGCCACGAGTAACACGCGCCACACACCACACAAGGCGTCGACATCGGCGTTGGCGCGATGCGACACCGAGTCGCAGCCAAACAGGTCGGCCATGAAAGACAGCTTATGCGAGGCCAGGCGCGGAAGCGCGATGCGCGACAGTGCCAACGAATCGATCCAGATGTCACTGACGTTGACGCCGCCCTTGACCGACTCGATAAACGAGCGGTCGAACGTGGCGTTATGTGCGATCACCGGGCAGCCGCCGACAAAATCGGCGAGAGCGGCGACAGCCTCAACGGCCGACGGGGCATCTGCCACATCGGCGTTTGTAATGCTCGTGAGCTCGGTAATCTCGGCGGGAATCAGCTGCTTGGGATGCACGAAGGTATCGAAGCGATCGACAACCTCGCGGCCCGAAAGGCGAGCCGCCGATATCTCGATAAGCTCGTTGTCCTGCACCGAAAGACCCGTGGTCTCGGTATCGAGGACGATAACATCTTCCTCGATGAGACCAAACGCTTGGGTTTTGGCGCGCTCGGCAAGCGTGGCATAGGAATCGATGACAAACTGCGGCGTTCCCGACGAAACAGCGTCCTCGATTAGCATGCAACGCCCGCTCGACGAAGTCCCATGCGAATCAGGCTGTCACAGACCTGCGGGAACGTCATGTCATCGGTGTGGCGAATCTCATCCGGATACAGCGACGTATCGGTCATGCCGGGAATCGTGTTGGTCTCGAGGATAACGGGGCCGTCCTCGCTCACGATAAAATCGCTGCGCGAGATACCCAGGCAGCCGAGTGCCTTATGGGCAGCACAGGCAAGCTCCTGGGCACGAGCGTAGTTCTCGGGCGAAATCTGCGCCGGAATGCGATGGATGTCCGTAGGGTCGACATACTTCACGTCCAGATCGTAGAACTCGCAGTCCTCGGGCTTACGGATCTCGACAATCGGCAGGGCGCGCACGTCATCCTCGCCGTATACGCCGACGGTGATCTCGGTACCCTCGATACACTTCTCGACCAGCACTTTGTCGCCAAACTCAAACGCCTTGGCGATAGCCGCAGGCAGCTCGGAGGGCTCGTGGACCAGGGAAATGCCATAGCTGGAACCGTTGACGGCCGGCTTCACAAAGCAGCGCTCGCCACAAACCTCGACGATATGATCGATATCGACTTCATCGCCCACCTCGAGCGCAAGGCCGGGGGCAATGGGAATGCCCGCCTTGGCGTATAGGAGCTTAGAGACCTCCTTGTCGGCACCGCAGGCGCTGGCAAGTACGCCCGAGGCCGTGTAGGGGATACCCAGGGTCTCCATGGCACCCTGCATGGCGCCATCCTCACCGCCGGCGCCGTGCATGGCGATAAATGCCACATCGAATCCGCCGGTCGCCATGGTTACCATAAAGTCATCAGCGGCCGTGTCAAGCAGCTCCACCGAGGTGTAGCCGGCTTCCTTCAGTGCCACCACAACGTTCTTTCCCGAATCGAGCGAGATCTCGCGCTCGGCGGAATGACCGCCCGCCAAGACCGCTACGTGCATGTTCTCCAGGCTTTTACCCGGCATGGGCAGACTCCTCCTCTATAATTTCTGCAGCTGATACCATATTGTAGCGATACCCTCTACGTTTCCCCAAAATCGAAAGGCTTCCATGAATCCCAAGACTAAATCTCAGGACATTCGCGACTTGAGCCAAAACGATATTCGCGAGCTCGTGGCCGAACTTGGCCAGCCCGCCTTCCGCGCGAAGCAGCTCATCGAATGGGTCTTTGAGAAGAACGTTTGTTCGTTTGACGATATGACCAATCTTCCCAAGGCTTTCCGCGAGCAGCTTAAAGAGGCGTTTGCCTTTGATACGCCGACTGAACTCACCAAGCAGGTTTCCAAAGATGGCTCGCGCAAGTATCTGCTCGAGTACCACGATGGCATTTCCGTCGAGACCGTCGGCATGCCCCGTCGTAACAAGCTTTCCGTCTGCGTTTCCACCCAGGCAGGCTGCGGCATGGGCTGCGCCTTTTGCGCTACCGGTCTCAACGGCCTCAAGCGCTCTCTGACCGCTCAAGAGATCGTCGACCAGGTGCTTCATGTATCCAACGACTTTGGCGAGCGTGCCACAAGCGTTGTCTTCATGGGCCAGGGCGAGCCGTTTGCCAACTACGACGAGGTTCTCAAGGCACTGCGTATCCTCAATGACCCCGACGGCATCGGCATCGGCGCTCGTCACCTCACCGTCTCTACCAGCGGCGTTATTCCCGGTATTCGCAAATTTGCCGATATCCCCGAGCAGTTCACTCTTGCCGTTTCCCTGCATTCCGCCATCCAGCCGACGCGCAATAAGCTCATGCCCGGTGTTAAGAAGTACACGCTGCTTCGCCTTCACGAAGCGCTTCAGCTCTACACCGAGAAGACTGGCCGCCGCCCGACCTATGAGTATGCCATGATCGAAGGCGTCAACGATACGAATCCCGAGATGCAGGCGCTCTGCGACTTCTGCGAGGGAACGCTGTGCCACGTTAACCTGATTCAACTTAACGACATCGAGGGCAGCCCGCTCAAGCCGTCGCCGATTCATAAGGTTGAGTATCTTCAGCGTCGTCTTGAGTCCCGTGGCATCGAGACCACGATTCGTAACTCCCGTGGTAACGATATTGACGCCGCTTGCGGACAGCTGAAACAGCGCTTCAAAGTTCAGAAGAACGCATAGGGGAGTCGCACTCCAAAACGTTTCATGTGAAACATCGAATGGCCCCGGTTGCAGGATATGCAACCGGGGCCATTTCATTTATTGACCTTAATTTTGAATCAGCCGCTACTGGTCCCTATTTTACCGCCAATATAAGGGGTCCTTGTCTCGTGAATCAGACAAGGACCCATAAAAATATGCTAAGTAATTGTTAGGTACCTAATAGCCTACATTTTCCCATTGGTTGCTAACCCAACCTTGATTAATCTTAGGATTTTTCGTTACCTGAGCAGTGCGCATGGCAACATCTTCTGTCATAACATCCATTTTCTTCTTGGACGTATCAACGATATCTTGCGCGCCACGAACCAAACGACCTCGAAGTTCATCGTCTGTCGCGATCTTATAGCCAGCAAAGGCACCAGCCGCGACAGTCGTCGCCAACGCAATCGCAGTAAAAATCTTATTCCTCATCTTGGCCTCCTTGATCAAACTGAATCATTTCACCAAGAATACGAGAGAGCTCTTCCTCGTCTTTAAACTCAATCTCAATCTTATTCTTTCCACGCGAGCTTTTCACACGCACGTTAGTATTAAATACCTGACGAAGCACACGCGCAGCCTTTTTAAAAGACTGAGGCGTTGCAGGCCGCGGCATCTTAGGTGTCTCTCCGGCAGAAAACAATGGAGCAAGATTTTCTGTCGCTCTTACGGAAAGGCCCTCCGCAACAACCTTCTCTGCAAGTCGAATTCGAGCATCCTCATAGGGAACTGCAAGAATCGCACGTGCGTGACCAGCAGTAAGTTTACCCTCAAAAATCATCTGCTGAACTACTTCGGGGAGATCGAGAAGGCGCAGCGAGTTTGTAATTGCAGAGCGTGACTTGCTTACGGCCTTCGACAATGCCTCCTGGGTCATGCCGCTAGCATCGATGAGCTGGCGATAGCCCTTAGCCTCTTCGACGGGATTCAGATCAGAACGCTGAAGGTTTTCGATAAGAGCAAGAGCCAGCATCTCTTCATCATTAACATCTTTAATGATGACAGGCAGTTCCTCAAGACCAGCAAGCTTTGACGCCTGGTAACGACGCTCACCAGCGATGATCTCATAGCCGTTTCCATGCTTGCGAACCAAGAGCGGCTGCAAAACACCATGTTCTTGGATTGACTCGCTCAACTCGCGGAGTTCAGTTTCATTAAAGTGAATTCGCGGTTGATTAGGGTTGGGAACGATATCCTCAATAGGTAGTTTTGTTTCAGATGCGGCATTTGAAGCAGATGCAGCAGAACCACCGGTCTCATACTCAGCCTCTGAGACCAAAGCATTGAGTCCGCGTCCCAATCCACCACGTTTCTTTGCACTAGGCACGCTTGATCACCTCTTTTGCAAGGTTCATATACGCTTTTGCACCCTTGTTTTGAGGTGCATAGGTAATTACCGGTTCTCCAAAAGACGGAGCTTCAGAGATTTTAACCGTACGGGGAATCAGCGTCTTAAACGCCTTATCACCAAAGTACGATTGAACTTCCTCAACAACCTGATTCGATAAAGAAGTACGTGAGTCATACATGGTCATAAGCACGCCATAGGTGTCTAAGCCCTTGTTCAGACGCGATTTGACCATCTTCATTGACTCAAGCAGCTTCGTAACGCCCTCGAGCGCGTAATACTCACACTGGATTGGAATCAAAACGCTGTCTGCTGCGGTCAAGGCATTGATAGTAAGCAGGCCAAGCGAAGGAGGACAGTCAATGAAAATAAAATCGAACTCGTCCTGAATCGGCTCAAGCAAGTCTTTGAGGCGGGTTTCACGAGCAATTGCGCTTACGAGCTCAATTTCAGCACCTGCAAGCTGAATCGTAGCTGGAATTACGAATACCTTTTTGCAATTTGTATCAAGAACAAGCGATTCTGCCGGCACATCATTCAACAATGCATCATAGATGCAGTGATCAAGGTCTTCTTTTTCAATTCCAAATCCACTGGTACTGTTTCCCTGCGGATCAAAATCGACAATCAGTGTCTTACGACCCTGCTCACCCAGTGCTGCTGCAAGGTTTACAGCCGTTGTTGACTTACCGACGCCGCCTTTTTGATTGATGATTGCAATGATACGCGTGTCTTTTGCGTTCTTAGAACGCTTAACGTCGCGAAATCCCACGGTCCCTCCTGGTGTGTATTAAAGCTGTCAAACGGAGGATGTTTCACGTGAAACATTCCGATTCGATATCAACTGCCATGTTTCACGTGAAACACTGCAAGTTGTTAGTATCCATTATGTTTCACGTGAAACATCTAGGCAAGCGGATTCTTCTTTGCCATGCCATTTGCACGAGGCAATGAAACAGATGCTGGATGACTCTTCTTAAGAACAATGAACTCCCTGTGGCCCAAGCCCTCAGGCAAATCGATTGCGTCATTCAGAAGCAAAGTGAAGCCACAAATCTTAGCTGCTGACATGCCAGAAGCAAGCTCCTCATCCGAAGGATTGCCCTTGGTGATAACAAATAGCCCTCCATCCTTGAGGAACGGAGCTGCATACTCAACAAGAATCGGTAGAGGAGCCAGTGCGCGGGCAGTTACGACAGAGAACTGCTTCTTATGGCTTCGAGCATATTCTTCAAGACGATCATGGACCGCATGAGCATGTTTCAACCCAAGAGCATGAACAAAAGAATTGACGGCATCAACCTTCTTACCAACAGAGTCAATATAAGTAGCTTTACGATGCGTGGTTATGGTTAACGGAATACCAGGGAAGCCCGCACCTGTCCCCATATCGAGAAAAGCTCCCTCAGGAGCCTTATTGATATAGGGGAGCAAAACAAGTGAGTCGAGGATATGAAGTACCGCAGCATCTTCAACGTTAAGAATACGGGTGAGATTAGTTGTCTTATTTGTTTCCATAACCAAATCCAAATGCTGAATACAATTCCTCATCTCAACATCAGATACGCTCAAGGAATACTCTTTGCAATAGGAAGTTAGACGAGTCAACATCTCGTCAGCTTGCTGATCAGTAAGTACTAACAACGAAAGCTCCTTTCTGACAAAAATCAGTGTATCGAGAACTTTTGACAAAAAAAGGGGACGTGGAAACCACGTCCCCTTAGCATAAGCTCGAGTAGATTATCGAGCAACAATCACCACATGGCGATCGGGGTCAGAACCCTCAGAATGAGTATCGACGGCGTCATTGCCACGAAGTGCAATGTGAACCAGTCGGCGCTCGTAGGCATTCATGGGCGGAAGCGAAACACTCTTATGAGTGCGGATGGCACGCTCGGCTGCAGACTGAGCCATGGAGGCAACCTTGTCCTGACGGCGGCTCTTGTATCCCTCGACGTCCACTACAACCGGATACCTAAAGCCAAGCTTGCGGCTCACTAGCAAAGAGAACATAACCTGAAGGGCATCAAGGGTGCGACCATGACGGCCAATGAGAACAGCAAGGTCGGGAGCCGTTACATCCAGAATCAGCTCACCCTCGTCGCCCTCATACTCATCGATAGGAGAGTTGGCGGCATCGAAGTGCGAAAGGATGGAACGCAGGATGGAAATCGCGACATCGGCAATGGTGTCGAGCTCCTCGTCGGTCAGCTCTTCACCGGCCTTGTAGCGCTGTGCAATCTCGGGATAATCGCCCGCGACCTGCGGGGCAACCTCCTCAAGCATATCCTCGATGATCTCTTCAGACATAACGTACTCCAAAAGTTAGGTACCTAAATAAGATTGATATCCCGCTACTTCTTCTTGTGCGGGCGCGGCTTCTTCTCGCGACGAGTGACCTCAACCTGCAGCGGCGCGTTCTTAAGGCGCTCCTCCTCATCGGCCTTCGCCTTGTCGATGACCTTCTGCGTCACAAAAATCTGCTGGATAACCTGCCAAGCAGACGAGACGTCGTAGTACAGCAGAACACCAACGGGAAGGCTCCAGCCCATCCAAAGCATCATGACCGTCATGACAACGGCCATCATACGCATGCTCTGAGCCTGCTGGCCGGTCTGGTTGCGCGACATATAGAGCTGCGGAATCAGGGTCAGGACAGCGAACAGGATCAGGCAGACCAGCGCAGGCAGCGCGACCATAAAGCCATCGGCAAAGGAGGCACTCGGCGTGGTGGTCAGGTCGGGCAGAATATTAAAGAACGAGAACGCGCCGTCGTTAAAGTAGTCCGGCAGGTTACGCAGCAGCGTAAATAGGGCGAACAGGACAGGCATCTGAATCAACAGCGGCAGACAACCAGCCATCGGGTTGAACTTGTTCTCGCTGTAGAACTTCTGCATTTCCTCGGCCTGACGCTGGGGATCGTCGGCATAGCGCTCCTGGATCTCGAGCATCTTGGGCTGCAGCACCTGCATGCGTGCCGTCGACTTAGTCGACTTGAGCATAAGCGGCGTCAGTAGCAGACGGATGATGACCACCAGGATGATGATGGACAGGCCCCAGTCGACCGCAAAGGTCTGGATGAGCTTGAGCAGCTCGAAAAGGATGTTAACGATCCAATCCCACATGTAAGTTTTCCTCCGATAGCGAGTGCCCGCTAGGGCACAGGGTCATAACCGCCGACGTGCAGGGGATTGCAGCGAGCGATGCGCCTCACGGCAAGCCAGCAGCCTCTCAAAACACCGTACTTCTCAATCGCCTGGACGGCGTATTGCGAGCACGTTGGGTAATAAATGCAGGCGTCAGGCAATAAGGGCGAAATAACCTGTTGATATATGCGAATAGGAGCGATGGCAACACGTCGCAAAACGTGATTGCTCATCGCTCCTCCCCGGCAACGCCGGCGCGTTTCATAAGCGAACGCAATGCATTGTCCATCTCCTGAGGCGAAGAAACCCTCGTCTTGGGAGTTGCGAACAAGATGATGTCATAACCCGCAACGGGAAATCCACAGCTGCGGGCGGCCTCGCGCATCACACGCTTAGAACGGTTGCGCACGACAGCACAACCGAGCCGTTTAGCACCAACGAAGGCGACCCTTCCGGAGTCGCCTTCGCCAACCGATTCACATATGGTCATTCGAATCAGAGGGTGATTGAAACGACGCCCCTGACTGAACACATGCTCGAAATCTTGCCGAGACTTAATAGTCTTCATGCGAGATGTGTGTATCGCTGCTAGACAGTGAGACGCTTGCGGCCCTTGGCGCGACGACGGGCGAGCACGGCACGACCACCCTTAGTGGCCATACGGGCACGGAAGCCATGGGTCTTGGCACGCTTACGCTTATTAGGCTGATACGTACGCTTCATCTTAAGTTCCTCCTGCTGCATTTCGAGTGTCCGCGGGGGCGCGGACGCAGATATAGACACGTGAGCTTGAAGATTGTAGGGAAATCAATGTTCAAATGTCAAGAAATCAAAGGTAAAAGGTTGCGCAGTTCACACGGTTCCCCCATAAGCCGAGCTCGATTTAGCGGTGCATGGCAACTTTTCACGATATTTCATCGAGTTTTCAACAGGTCATGTTGGCAATGTTGAGAACTTTTCGTCCGTTTTCCAAAGTTTTCAACAGGTTTTGAAAAGTTGTCGAAAGATGAGAAACATTGCACGGTGAGCTACTATTTGTTCGAAACCTTTTGAAAGATTGCGAGCGGCATGTCTGACGACTTTTACACCATGGTCGATTCCGGAGACCCGGCACCCGGCAACGAGCACATCACCGGCGTGCGCGAAGAGCGTGAGGAAGGCGAGCAGACGACCACGCAGGCGCCAAAAGTCATGTACGCCGCGCGCATCGCCGTCTATGACGACATGCTGTCGACACCGCGTGTGATCGTCATTGATCCGCAAGATGTCCGCACGTATTTGGAAGAGACGACCAACACCGTCTACCAGTGCATGAAAGAACAAGGTGGCCATATCTCGCTCATGGTCATCCGCGAGATTGTCGAAAACTTTATCCACGCGCACTTTGCCGAGCCCATCATCTCGATTCTGGACGGCGGAGACACCATCCGCTTTGCTGATCAAGGACCCGGCATCGACGACAAGGAGCGCGCTTTCGACTTTGGCGTTACCAGCGCAAACAGCAAGATGAAGCGCTATATCCGTGGAACCGGAGCAGGGTTTCCCATGGTGCAGGAGTATTTGGAAAATGCCGGCGGGGCCGTGTCCATCGAGGACAACATGGGCAACGGCACCGTGGTTACGGTAAGCCTGGATCCTAAACGCGTGCAGGAAATCGAACGCGCCGGCGGGCGCGGTGCTGCCGTGCGGCCCGAGACGGAGCAGCCCGCATATCCCCTGCCGGGAGCTTTTGCGCAGCAGCCCATGGCAACGCAACAGATGCAGCCCCGCGTGGGACAGATGCAGCAGCCCGGAATGCTTCCTACACAAGAGTCCCAGGCGGCGTCGATGTCGATGCCGCCAAACGTGCCAGAGGCCATGCCGCTGGCGGATCAGGATGCAGCAGCAATGCAGCAGGCGACGGGGGCACCGGGTGGCCAGCAAATGGGATATCAGCCGTACCAACAGGGATATCCATATCAGCAGATGCCGCCACTGGGGTATGGCCAGCAGTTCCCACAGCAGTACCAGCAGGGATATCAGCAGCCGTACCAGCAGATGCCGCAGCAGCAGTACAACCCCTGGGCCCAGCAGATGACTCCGCAGCCTTACCAACAGTGGCCTCAAAGTTTTCAACAGCAAATGCCGCCGATGCAGAGTTCTCAACAATCAGCAGCTCAAATGATGTATCCTAATGCAGCAAATCAGTATGCGCAGCCACAGCCGGACGTGTTCGTAAGCGATCGCGGCAACGCCGCGCTGGGCTATCTGGCGCAAAATCAAGCGTGCGGTGCAACCGATCTGGCGAGGGCGTTTGGAAACTCGGCCCCCACTTGGTCACGCACGCTCAATGACTTGGCGCAGGCCGGCTTGGTCATCAAGCATGGCCAGAAATACCATCTGACCGAACTCGGCGCCGCTCGCGTGCGAGCTCAGAGCTAAAGAACGGGAGAGACAGTGGACGAGGAAGCAAGCATCATCCTGGGGGATGCCATCGCCTTTTGCCAGCGCGACGGCCAAGATGCACGCCTCATCAACATGCTGGGGCAATCGCGCGCCATAAGCCTGACCGAAGATACGCTCACGATCGAGGCCCCCTCGCGCTTTGCCATCGCGCAGCTCAAAAAGCATCAGCCGACTATTGAGGCCTATCTGGAAGAAATCGCCTTTGCTCCGATCGCGCTCGACATCGTGGCACCGCAAGGCGCAACGGCCGAATCTGCTGCCGCGACGGTGCCCGCCACGGCTCCCGCTGCTTCCCCTGCGGCGCCAGCCTCCGCAGGCGACGTGCCGACAATCGAGCACCAGCACAGCGATGTTTCCCGTGAAACCATGGCACCGTTGCCGACTGCCGCTGCGACGTCAACGAACGCACCCGTCACGCACATGCCCATCGCTCATGACGCAGCGGCGGGCGCGGATTCGGGCATTGCAATCAAGAACACGCTCTCGGCCGATGATTTTCGTCGCATGATGAACCAGATGAAGGGCGGAGCGCCGACTAAGTCCACGCAAGCCGCGACCCCCGCTTCACCCATGCCAGCACCGACCGTGCCGGCCGAGCAGAATACGGATGGAGCCCCACTCGCCGCGAACTCAAAATTTACCTTTGAGAACTTTGTCTACGGCCCCGAGAACAGCCATGCCTATCGCTCGGCACTCAAGTTTGCCGCCCTCGCGGACGAGCGCGGCACGTGCACATCACTGTTCATCTACGGCAAATCGGGCCTGGGCAAGACGCACCTGCTGCTTGCCATCAAAAACGAGCTCGCCGAGAAGTCGCCCGAGATCAAGGTCAAGTATGCCAACTCCCAGGCATATCTGGACGACCTGATGACCGAGTTCGACCGCCAAAAGAAGAGCAACGCCCCTATCATGCAGGCATACCACGGCGTGGACGTGCTCATCATCGATGACATCCAAAACATCATCGGCAAGCGCGCGAGCGTGGACTACTTTTTCCAGCTCATGGACGAGTTCATCCGCAACAACAAGAAGGTCGTCATCGCGGCAGACCGCGCCCCCAAGGACCTGAGCATGGACGAGCGTCTGACCAGCCGCTTCAACGCCGGCATGCTCTGCTTGGTCGCAGAGCCCAGCTACGAGATGAAATACAAGATCTTGCAGCGCTATTACGAGAACACCATCGTCGCCGCTCCCGAGGCAGGCGACGACTCGCTGCTGGCGGCCTATGGGGGCGACGGCGGGCACCTGACCGACGAGCACTTTAAACACATGGCCGAGGTCTCGGGCACCAACATCCGCGAACTCGAGAGCTTCTGCGAGCGCTGCGCCGGCGAGGCGGGCGACCGCGAGCGCGAGGGCGGGGAGCTCACCTTTGACGATATCGACGCCATCGCCAGCCAGTACTTCGACACATCGGCCAAAAAGATCAACGTCCAGACGGTTCAGTCCGTCATCGAAGAGCAGTACGGCGTGACGCACGAGGAGCTCATCGGCCCGCGTCGCAACGCCAATATCGCCAAAGCACGCCACATTGCCATCTATCTGGCCATCGAGATGTGTGAGATGACGACCACGGCGGTGGGTGCCGAATTTGGCAACCGCAACCACTCGACCGTCAGCACGAGCTACAAAAAGGTCCAGAAGATGATCCAGGAAGACCGCACCGTCACCGAAGACCTCAAGTCGCTGCGCGATAAAATTACACTGCGCTCGTAGGGAAATAGAGACACCTGTTGAAAACTTGTCGAAACCACGGGCATAAGGTGTCTAAAACCCAACCCGCGGTGATGAAAAGTTTTGCGCAGGTTTTGAACGTGGAAAACCACCCCTGTTGCACGCAGGTTGCTGTCGATTCTCTTTCTGGGTCTGACCTGCGTCTTTGGGAGTAATCAACAGTTTCGTCAGTGCTATTACTATTATTAAAATATTTATATCTATAGAAAGGTATTAAAAGATGAAGTTCACCGTCAGCCAGAGCTCGCTTACACAAGCCATCGGCGTCGTTATGAAGGGTGTCGCTTCGGCATCCACCCTTCCCATCCTGTCGGGCGTGCTCGTTAAGGCCCAAGACGGCATCTTGGAATTCCAGACCTCTAACTACACCATCTCGATCCGTCATCGCATCGCGGCGCATGTCGAAGAAGAGGGCGAGATGGTTATCCCCTGTAAGATGCTCTCCAATATCACCAAGACCCTCCCCGATGCCCCGGTCACCTTTGAGCTGTCCGAGCGCCAGGCGCTGATTGGTTGCGAGAAGAGCTCTTTCCGCCTGAACACGCTCGATGCCAATGACTTCCCCGAGTTTCCGGCCTATGCCATCGAGAGTGCCGTGGAGCTGCCGACCGATGTCTTGTCCGAGATGGTCGGCCGCGTGTGGCGCGTCACCTCGACCGACAAGGCTCGCCCCATCCTGGGCGGCGTGCACATGAAGGTCGAGAACAACACCGTACGCCTGGTGGCGACCGATTCCTTCCGCTTGGCCGTGTGCGATACGCAGGTCGAGACCTCGACCCTCGAGGGCTCCTTTGAGCTCAACGTTCCGGCCGACGCCTTTAACGACGCGCTGAACATCATGGCCAGCCAGGCGACCATCATGATCGGGGCTACCGACACCCAGGTCGTCTTCGAGGCCGGCAACACCACCTACGTGTCGCGCCGTATCGAGGGCGTGTACCCCAACTACAAGCAGCTCATCCCCGATTCGTGCGTGACGAGCGTCAAGATCGACGTCGCCGCCTTTAACGCCGCCCTCAAGCGCGTGGCCGTTATCGCGAGCGCCAACCCCGCCGTCAAGTTCGAGATCGATGTCGAGAACGGGCAGATGGGCCTGTCCTCCATTTCCAATGACCAGGACCTTGCGCAGGAGACGATCGATGTCGAGGCCGAGGGCGAGTCGGGTACCATCGCCTTCAACTACCATTACATCTTCGGCTGCCTCAATGCCCTGTCCAAGGAGAAGGAGATCACGCTGGAGCTCAAGAGCTACTCGCAGGCGGGCATCTTTAAGTCCTACGACAAGATCAACTACCTGTACCTGGTCATGCCGGTCCGCATCTAGCGCTGCGCCATGACCATGTTCGCCCGCGATCTTTCCGTCGCGCACTACCGCAGCTTCGATAGCTATCGCCTTGCCCTGGACGAGGGCGTGACGATACTTGCGGGACCCAACGCGGCGGGAAAGACCAATCTCATAGAGGCGCTGCAGCTGCTGACGAGCGGCGCCTCGTTTAGGCATCCGACCGCAGCCGAGCTCGTCCATGACGGCGTGGGCTCGTGCAAGGTCGAGCTGAGGATCGAGGGCGACGGCCGCGTGCTTGATATGGGATTGAGCGCGGAGGACGGTAAGCGCTCGTTTAGCCGCAACGGCAAGAGATGCTCTGCCGCCGGTGTGCGCGGGGTTCTGCCGAGCGTGCTGTTTTGCCCCGACCATCTGGACATGGTTAAGCGAGGCGCCAGTGTGCGCCGAGCCGCCCTCGATGACTTTGGCATGCAGCTGAGCGCACGCTATGCCGATCTTGCGAGCACCTATGGGCGCTGCGTGACCCAGCGTAACGCCTTGCTCAAGGAGACCTGGTGCTGCCGCGAGATGCTCGGCGCGTGGAACGATTCGATTGCCCGCGCGGGCTCGGCCCTGCTCGTGCACCGGTTGGCCCTGCTCGACCGGCTGGCGGGCCATGTGCACACTGCCTACGGGCAAGTGGCGTCAGGTGAGACCGCCAACGTGACCTATGCGTCCACGCTGGGGGATTTGCCCCAGGTCGAGGATCGCGAAGAGCTGAAGGGCTGGGCGTACGAGCGCATGCTGGCCGCCCTTGACGAGCATGCCGACGAGGAAATTCGCCGCGGCGTGACGTTGGTGGGACCGCATCGCGACGAGATCGAGTTCACCGTGGCTGGTCGCTCCGCCCGTTCATTTGCCAGCCAAGGACAGCAGCGCACGCTGGTGCTGTCCTGGAAGGTGGCCGAGGTTGCCGTGGCTCGCGATGTCCTGGGCACCGCCCCACTGCTGCTTCTGGACGACGTGATGAGCGAGCTCGACGGCGAGCGTCGCGGCGCTTTCCTGCGGCTGATCGGCGATGATATCCAGACGGTCATAACCACGACCAACCTGGGGTACTTTACCGATGACCTGCTTGATCGAGCCAAGGTGGTGAGCATGGGTGAGACGTGCTAATTACGAGCGCGAGAGCGAGACAGTCGCCTTCAGCGGGTTTTTGAACGCAGAGCGCCAGCGCATCCTGGCGGCTGCGACCCCTGAGCGCCGTGCGCAGATGGAGGCCGCCGAGGAGTCGCGCACGGTCTATCGCGCATGGAACGCGGTGTGCTCGGGCACGCGCGAGGGGCGGCATGTGACGGGACTGCGCTACCTGCCCGAGTCCAATGAGCTGCTGGTGTATCTCGACTCGCCCTCGTGGACGCAGGAAATGACGCTGTTGCGCGAGATCATCCGCGCGCGCATGGAGCGCGCCGGTGCGCATGTGGACGGCCTGGTGTTCAAAACCACCGCGCCCGGTCACACGCCGCCCGCCGCCAAGGAGCGCCT
>URDI01000029.1:0-26061 GCA_900546475.1 uncultured Collinsella sp. | reverse complement strand
ATGTCATGCGGACTCCAAACCGGACCTGATGGTCCAACTTTTTGTCCGCAGTCCCCCCGCTTGTGTGGGGTAGCTAAAATAGCCCCGTCCCAAATTAGCTGCCCCAGTCACAGTAGTCGTTGGGGACACTCTTCGCGAAAAAGCTGCAAGGACTGTCCCCAGCTGCCGGCAGAAAAGGAACGTCCCCAACTGCCGGATTAGGCGAGGCTCTCCAGAACGTGGCGGAGCTCCTGCTGGACGGCGTGGTCGCGGTTACAACCCACCACGCGATCGGCCACCGCCTTAAGCGCGGGGCGCGCGTTTTCCATCGCGCAGCCCGTGCCGACAAAGCGAATGATCTCGTAGTCGTTCATCGAGTCGCCAAACGCTATGACCTCGTCGCGATCAATGCCGTAATGCTCCGCGAGCTGCGCGATACCCGAGGCCTTCGATACACCAGGCTGCATGGCATCGATCCACGCGTTGCCCGAAGGCGCAAAAGTAAAGAGCTGACCAAGTTCGCGCTGTAGCACGTACGCACTGTCCATAACCGCACTGTCGTCGCAAAAGATACTCGCTTTGATGATATTTACGCTGGGATCGGGCAGCTCCCAAATACGCTCGGCATTGGGAAGGTCCTTATCGACCTCACGCACGAACTTGCACTCGTCATCGAGCAGGAAGGACTTGGTTCGGTCAAAGAGCGCAAGATGCAGATTGGGAAACGTCCTGACGGCTTGGGCGAGCCTTCGAATCGCCAGGTGGGAATACACCTCACGGTCTACCATCTTACCGTCGGCGTAGACTTGGGCGCCGTTAGCGGCGACAAAGTCCATCTTGTCGCGAACGGGCGCAAAGAACTCGCACAGGCGATCGTAGCGACGACCTGACGATGCGGCGAAATGCACGCCATGCTCGTGTAGCGCCAGAATCAGTTCGTAGGTCTCGGGAGGCACCTGGCCGTTTTCGTCAAGCAGTGTGCCGTCCATATCGGATGCAATCAGTTTAAACATAGAAAAGCTCCCTTCGGGCTTAGTAGTGAAAACAGATGTATATCTGAAAACACCGTACCCAAAGGGAGCTCGAATAAGACCCCGTAGTTATAAACGTTACATGGACCTAGCAAATAGCTCACGCGCGCCAGAGGCCCCACGGTCGCGACGTCAGGCAGCCCGCCAAAGAGTGTCCCCAACGGCTAGTCGTTTAAGAACGTCCCTGATGACTAGTCGGCGTAGGTGAAGGTTGTGACGTCGAACATGCCCTCGGGACGGATGCGGAGCGTCGGGATCACCGGCAGGGGCAGGAAGATGATGCCCATGATGGGGTCGAGCGGCGGCTCGATGCCCATGGCGCGCGCCTTGACCATAAAGTCGTCGTGCTGCGCCGCAACGTCTTCGGCAGCGCCCTCGCTCATCAGGCCGCCGAGCGCCAGCGGAATGCGCGCCACGACCTCGCCGTTGCGCACCAGCACGTGGCCGCCCTGGCCCACGGCCTCAACGGCAGCCATCATATCCGCCGCATTGTCGCCCACCACGCACACGTTGTGCGAGTCGTGGCCGATCGTGGAGGCAATGGCGCCACCGGTGATGGTAAAGCCGCGCACCCAGCCGCGACCGATATGCTTGCCGACCAGGCCCAGGCCAGCGGGGCCGTCGCCGTCGGCGCCCTCGGCCTGCAGCGACACGCCGCGGCCATGGCGCTCAATCAGCATAATGCGGCGCAGGCCCTCGGTGTTCTTGGGGCGAACCATGCCCGTGATGGCCTTGCCCGGCACCACGTCAATCACGGCCTCGCCCGGCTTAAAGGCATAGTCGAATACGTCGAGCGAAAGCTTCGGCAGCTTAACGGAGGCGCGTAGCTCATCGGCAAGGGCCGCGACCTCGGCCATCTCGGGTGCAATCTCGCCCACAAAAGTGCCGTCCTGTGCCACGAGCGCGCCGGCGGCATACACGCGATGCGGAGCCGTGGCAAACGTCAGGTCGTTGAGCACCAGCAGGTCGGCACGCTTGCCCGGGGCAATCGCACCACGCAGCTCGTGTGGGTCGCGGCAACCGTGGTCCAGGCCAAACGCCTCGGCCGTGGAGAGGGACGCCATAGAGATAGCGACCACGGGGTCGATGCCGGCCTCGATAGCCGCGCGGCAGGCATTGTCGATCATGCCGGTCGCAAGCGCATCGGAAGGGGCGCGGTCGTCGGTCGCGAAGCAGCAGCGGCGGGCGCGCGCGGGATTCTCTAGCAGCATCGGCGACAGGTTGGCCAAGTCGTGGCTACACGTACCTTCGCGCAGCATCACATACATGCCGCGGGACAGTTTATCGAGCGCCTCCTCGGGAATCGTCGACTCGTGGTCGGCGATAATACCCGCCGCGGCATAGGCATTGAGGTCCTTGCCGGCAACGAGCGGCGCATGACCGTCGACTTGCTTGGACGGCGTCTGGTTAGCGGCATCGATGCGAGCACAGGTCTCGGGATCGGCCATAAAAACGCCCGGAAGGTTCATCATTTCGCCCAGGCCAAAGACATCGCCCGGATGCTCGGCAAAAAACGCCTGCATATCGGCAGCCGAAATAACGGCACTGGCCTGCTCGTCGGGCAGCGCGGGCACGCACGAAGGCATCATGTACTTGATGGAGATGGGTGCGCGGCGGCCGTCCTCGATCATAAAGCGCAAGCCGTCGAGACCGGCAACATTGGCAATCTCGTGGCTGTCGGCAATGGCGGTGGTAGTACCGCGCGTCGCGGCCATGCGAGCATACTCGGCGGGACGGATGTTCGAGGACTCGATATGCAAATGCCCGTCAATAAAACCGGGAGCGAGATAGCGACCCTGGCAGTCGATGACCTCAGTTGCCTCGTAGGTGCCAGCAGCATCGTCGCGACCATCGTAGAGCACGCCGACGATCACACCGTCCTTGACGGCAACGCTACCGGGCGCCACACGCTGGCCATACACGTCGACGATCTGCGCATTGGTAAACAGCGTGTCGACGGGCACGCGCCCCTCGGCAGCATCGATCACAGACCTCATGACCTCAACGGACATACATACTCCTTTAACCGTAGAAAAAAGCTGCGGAGCGGACAGACCTTCACCGCAGCAAGCCAATAGCCATTGTATGCCAAAAAGAAAGTCCCGCTAACACCCCTTCCGCTTAACGGCACCGCCAAATGATCCCTCCGTCCCCAAGGGATCGTCGCAACCAAAAAGGCCGCAGTCGGGATTCCCGGCTGCGGCCTTATTGCACTTGTGAGGTCAACTCGCTCGTTAGACCAACTTAAAGCCCTTGCGCTTGCCCACGGAGAGGGTGTCGCCCAGCTTGAGGGCGCTCGGATCGATGTTGTAGCTCTTGGGAGCCACAGCCTTGCCGTTGATCTTGACGCCGCCGCCGTCGATGTCGCGGCGGGCCTGACCGGCGCTGGCCGAAAGGCCCAGGTCCTTGAGCAGGCCAGCGAGGTAAATCTGGCCCTCGTCGTTGACGGTCAGCTCAACGTGCTTCTCGGGGAAGTCGGCAAGCTGGCCCTCCTTGAACACACGGTCGAACTCGGCCTGAGCCTCGTCGCCGGCGCCAGCACCGTGGTAGGTGTCGCACAGGTCGCGGCCTAGAGCGCGCTTGAGCTCGTAGGGGTCGGCGGAGCCATCGGCCAGGGCGGCATCGATCTTGTCGACCTCGGCCGGGGTGAGCGAACTGGCCAGACGATAGTACTTGCCAATCATCTCGTCGGGGATGGACATGGTCTTGCCGAACATATCCTTGGGAGCATCGGTCAGGCCGATGTAGTTACCGTAGGACTTGGACATCTTACGGACGCCGTCGGTGCCCTCGAGCAGCGGCATGGTGAGCGCGATCTGCGGTTCCATGCCCATCTTCTCCATGAGCTCGCGGCCGGCGAGCAGGTTAAAGAGCTGGTCGGTGCCGCCCATCTCGACGTCGGCCTTGATCTGCACGGAGTCGAAGGCCTGCATCACAGGGTACAGGAACTCGTGCAGGGCAATCGGCGTCTGGGACTGGTAGCGCTTGGTAAAGTCGTCGCGCTCGAGGATGCGGGCGACGGTGAACTTGGAGCACACCTGCAGCAGGCCGGCCAGGTCCATCGAAAGGATCCAGTCGCCGTTGTGCACGATGGTGGTCTTCTCGGGGTCCAGGATCTTCATGGCCTGGCTCACGTAGGTCTCGGCGTTGGCCTCGATCTGCTCCTGCGAAAGCTGCGGGCGGGTGGAGTTCTTGCCCGAGGGGTCGCCGATCAGCGCAGTGCCGTTGCCGATGATAAGGGTGACGTTGTGGCCCAGGTCCTGGAACTGACGCATCTTGCGCAGGGGCACGGCATGGCCCAGGTGCAGGTCGGGGCTGGTGGGATCGACGCCGAGCTTGATGTTGAGGGGCTCGCCCTTCTCAAGCTTCTTGCGAAGGTCGGCCTCGGGGACGATCTGCGCTGCACCCGAGGTGATGATACGCATTTGCTCGTCAACAGACAGCATTGGGTATCCTCCTTTTGCTATAGCACCCTCACCGGATACGGCGGTGCTGGAAGTTCATAAACCCACTAATAATAACCAAAACAGCGCGACGCGGCACCTACGACAGGAAAATCCTCGTCCTGCCGCACGCGTCGATAACGACCGGCAAACGCGTGCCGTCACGTTCGACCAAAAAGCGCGCCTGCTGACGGCGCGAGCAGTCACGGCAACGGACCTGCCCCGTTGCATCCGTGGCGCAGGCGCCCTCGGCAGTCAGCAAGCAGTGCTCGCACACCATGAGCTCGGGACGGTCGGCATCGACAGGCCCCAAGACACCGGGGCAAGCGGCAAGTTCGGCAACACGCTCCGCATCATTGCCGAGCAACTCGGCCGACAAGCACACCCGCCCCGCACCGAGTCCGCGCAGCCAGGTAAGCGTGGCCCGATTGGCACAGAACACCGGCGCCGCCACGTCAAACGTTGTGCCCAGCTCGCGGGCCATCGCCACTTGTCCCAGATTGCGGCAGACGACGCGCCCGGCACGCTGCATAAGCGCCCGAGTCCGCTCGGCGTCGCCCGCGCGGCACACTTCGTCGAGCACCACCGTTGTATCGGACAGATCTCGCTCATCGCGCGGACCCACATCCATCAGCTCCCAGGCAAAGACCATACGAGCAAAATCCTCGCGCTTTGCCGGCCCCGCCGACCCCACCAACTCCGTCGACGCACCGCCATCCACCGCAGCGCCCTCAAAGGGCAGCACCTCAACGGCACGCGCAACGGGCGCAATCGCATCCGCCTCGGCCCGCATGCGCTCCAACACCGCCGCCGTCTGATCCAACACGCCGGCGCTGCGAATCAGATAGACCTCGCAGCCCGCGTCCACCTTACGTTTGCAATGCACGACGATGCGCTCCCCCGCAGCGGCATCCACGGGGCAAGGCACCTGTGGCCAGCGCTTGGGCACATCGGGACGCGCGTCGGCACCCGGGTAAAATCGGATTTCGAGCGTATCGCCCGCCGCCACGGCGGCATCAAGCTCAACCGTCACCTCTTCGTGACCCACCGCCACCAAGTGGCCCACGCGCACGCCCTGGTTGATCGCGCGCTCAAAGCTCATGAGCTCGGCACCCGAACGACCCCGCAGGTAAGCATCGGTAAACCCACGGTTAAACGACCTTCCCAGCTCGCGTTCAAGCTCTTCCACGGCACCGGAGTCCCACGCGCCGTCGCACAGCATATCGAGTGCCCGACGCCACACCCTCACCACGTTGAATACGTAATCGGGATTCTTCATGCGCCCCTCGATCTTGAGCGATGCCACGCCGGCGGCAACAAGCTCGGGCAGGTGCGCGATACCCAGATAGTCACGCGGACAAAGCAGGCGGTCTCCCTCGACGGCAACAACACTCTGCCCCGCCTCGTCCACTAGGTCGTACGCCAGACGGCACGGCTGCGTGCAGTCGCCGCGCATCGCCGAGCGCCCACGCCGCAAGGCCGAGAACTCGCACGCCCCCGAATAGCCGATGCAAATCGCACCGTGGCAGAATACCTCGATGGGCACGCCCGTGGCACATAGCGCCGCAATCTCGTCGACCGTCAGCTCGCGTGCCGTCGTCACGCGCTCGACCCCCAGCTCATCGGCGGCAAGCCGCACGGCACCCTCGCTATGAGCGCCCGCCTGCGTGGACAGGTGAATCTCGACCCCGGGAATCGCCGCGCGCAGCGCGCAGGCCAACCCGGCATCGGCGACAATCAGAGCACCGGCGCCCAGCTCCAGTGCATGAGCTCCCAACGCCACCGCGTCGGACAACTCATCGTCAAACACGAACACGTTGAGCGTCACGTACACACGCACGCCATGGGCATGCGCCACGGCGCAGCCGCGCGCAAACTCGTCATCCGTAAAGCCATGGGCGCCCACACGGGCGTTAAAGCCGCCCAACCCCGCATAGATGGCATCGGCGCCCGCGGCGATGGCCGCAAGCATCTGGTCGAGTCCGCCCGCCGGCGCCAGCAACTCGGGCAGCGCCGCACCGGCAGCATCCAATCCAGTCTCGTATTGTCCGCTCGGCCCCATCGCCCGAATCGCCATCGGCAAACTCCTTACCAAGGTATGCATTCACTCTGAAAAATGCCGTCTTCCAGCATACACGAGGCCTCGCGCGCCCCGTTTGGTTTATCGTGTAATAACTTATGTCCATCCTGCCCCGACGGCACATCCACCGTCCGGCACGACATACCTGGAGGTCAATATATGGGTCCTCGCCAACGACAGGGACGCAGCCGTTCAAAGACGCATGCTCTGCCCATAATCCTGCTCTCGTTTTTGGGCTTTCTGCTGATTGCGGGCGTGGCATTTGGCATCGGCATGGTCGGCAACGTCAACCGCTGGCTGTCCGATCTGCCCGACTACACCGACGCCAACGCGTATCTGGTGAGCGAGCCCACCGAGATCGTCGACTGCAACGGCAACAAGATCGCGAGCTTCTACACGCAAAACCGCAAGTCTATCACCAAGGACGAGGTCTCCCCCTACGTGCTGCAGGGCACCGTTGACGTCGAGGACGAGCGCTTCTACGAGCACGGCGGTATCGACCTGTGGGGTATCGCGCGTGCTGCGGTGGCAACCCTCGGCGGCGGGCACGAAGGCGCCTCGACGATCACCCAGCAGCTTGTGCGCAACACCATCCTGCAGGAGGAGCAATTCGACTCGACCATTGAGCGTAAGGTGCGCGAGGCCTACATCGCCATCAAGATGGAGGACATGTACTCCAAAGACGAGATCCTCATGATGTACCTCAACACCATCTATTACGGCCACGGCGCCTACGGCATCGAGGCCGCAGCCGAGACCTATCTGTCCAAGAGCGCCGCCGACCTCACCCTGAGCGAGGCCGCGCTACTCATCGGCCTTCCCAACTCGCCTTCGCAGTACGACCCCACGGTCAATCCCGATCTGGCACTGTCTCGCCGCAACAAGGTTCTCGACAACATGCTGCGCCTGGGCCACATCGCCCAGGAGGAGCACGATGCCGCACAGGCCGAGCCCATCACCCTCAATGTGACCGAAATCTCGGGCAGCGGCGTCGACGTATACTCGCAGCCCTACTTTGTCTCCTACGTCAAGCAGCTGCTGGAGCAGGAGTTCTCGACCGACGTGCTCTTTAAGGGCGGCCTGACCGTCAAGACCACCATCGACCCCACGATGCAGCAGGTGGCAGAGAATGCCGTCCGCGAGCAGCTCGACACGCTCTCGCTTGACGGCCTGGACATGGGCATGGTCGTCGTCGACCCCAAGACCGGCTACATCAAGTGCATGGTGGGCGGCTACGACTACAACGCCGACGAGAACCACGTAAACCATGCCACGGCCAAGCGTCCCGTCGGCTCCACCTTTAAGGCCTTTACGCTGGCAACTGCCATCCAAAACGGCATGAACCCCAACGTCACCCTCAACTGCAACTCGCCGCTCAAGGCCAAGGGCACCACGACCGAGGTCCAAAATTACGCCAACCAGAGCTACGGCAGCATCACGCTTAAGCAGGCGACGGCATACTCCTCCAACACCGGCTACATCCAGGTGGCGGAAGCCGTCGGCAACAGCAAGATCATCTCGCTCGTCAAAAAGCTCGGCATCGACCCCGCCAAGGACAACATCGAGGACGTTCCCGTCATGACGCTCGGCACCGGCTCGATCTCGCCACTCGAGATGGCCGCCGCCTACGCGACGTTTGCCAACGGCGGCTACTATCGCCAGCCGATCGCCATCACCGAGATTGATTCTCGTACCGGTTCGGTGCTGTACCAGCACACCGACAATCCCTCACAGGTGCTTACCGAGGGCGAGGCCGCCGCGGTCACCGATGTTCTGTCCGGCGTCATGAAGGGCAGCGGTACGGGTGCTGCCGGCGCCCTGAGTGTCAACCAGCCCTATGCCGGCAAGACGGGCACCACCGACAACACCACCAACCTGTGGTTCTGCGGCTATACCCCGCAGCTGGCGTGCGCCCTGTGGACCGGCTATTCCGCGGGCGAGATCCCCATCCAAAAGTACGGCACGGACCTGCTGGGCGACAGCACCAACCTGCCTGTCTTTAAGCGGTTTATGAACACCGTTCTGACCGGTACCGAGCGCGAGGAGTTTGCGACCGGAACGGCGCCCACCTACAAGAACAACAGCGTCTGGAAGTTCTACGGCACCAATAACACCAAGAAGTCGGAGAACGACGACAAGGACAAGGACGAAGAGGAAGAGGAAACCACCACAACGACTACCACGACGACCACGACCACCGAGACCACGGGCGGCGACACCACCGGCGGCACCGGTACGACCGGTGGCTCGACGGGCGGCTCCACTGGTGGTTCGACCGGCGGCGATGGCGGCACGCCTACGCCTACGCCCACTCCCACTCCCGACCCCTCGCCCACGCCTGACGATACGGTCGGCTAAGAAGTACGCGACTAAAGCCAACAAGGCCCCGAGCAGCTTATTGAACTGCTCGGGGCCTTTTAGTTTGAAGCGACTGGGCGGTCGTTATACCAGCAAACAAAAAAAGGGGATACCGACCAACGTCGACACCCCTTACAAGCCACTATGTAAGCGCACGCAGTGCCGAGCGCACGACCCGCACGCCTACTTGCGAGAATTGCTCAGCTTATTGATCAGCGCCTCGAGACGCTCGCCGTCCTCGGCCGTCTGGGCAATAACCAAAATCGTATCGTTGCCGGCAAGCGAGCCAAGCACATCGGGCAACTCTGCCGCATCAACGGCGGCGGCGATGCCGGAAGCCGTGCCAGGCTGAGCCTTGATCATAACCAGATTATCGGTACGCAGAACGCCCGTTACGAGCTCGGAAACCATGCGCTGCAGGTGCAGGTCCTCTGCCAGAACATAGATGCCCTCAGGGAGCTTACGCAGCCCCATATCGGCAATATCGCGAGAGACAGTCGCCTGCGTGCAATCAAAGCCCATAGCACGGAGCTCATCGACCAGCACACGCTGCGTGCGGACGTCCTTATTGCGCACAATATCTCTAATGGCATCCTGGCGCCCATTGCGTTTTTTAGCCATACAAACCCTCTCTCCAAAAGATGGCGGAGACAATCAATCAGTGTTTGAATAGTTTAGCGCTATTTGAAGGCTTTTGTGAATAAGAACGCATTTCGAAACAATTCTATGCAAGTTTGTTTCGTAATGAGCCGTTTAGGCGGTTTTTGCGCCCGTACGGTTAAGAAAAGCTGCCAGATGCGTACACATCACGCAGCGCGCGGGCTTAGCGCTGGCGATCGGCCCAAACAACAGACCGAGCCCCCGATGGTTATCCTTGAGCGCGGCGACCATCTGACGGGTTCGAGGCGCCTCGAGCATATCACGCATGCGGACGGAACGCTCGATTGACGACACTCCATGCGGGCTCAGACACAAATTCTCGATGCAGGCGACCAGTCCGGCAAAGTAGAACTTTTGGCTTGCCAGCTTGAGCCGACCACCGCTATCTGCTTCCGAGAGTGAGTCCGCAAGCTCGTCGAGCGCCCGGGTGTCATCGGATACCTTGGCATACATGGTGGGATCAAAGGCATCTGTAAGCTTAGGCGCCACCGTGTGGAAACAAGCGTTGCCGCATCCGGAGACGCGCTGCGCCTGCGAGAGCGCGCATGCCATAAACCCAACTGTGCGAAACGCCTTGTCGCACAAAAGGCATGCCTCAAACAGCGGACGGCTATACATCACGCCAGAGACTTGAGCAACCAAGCCGCCTAAAATCAACTGGGGCAGCCCGGCCACCATCGAAGATTTGCTATCAATGGAAATATGAGTAGCATCCAAGACGCGCGAATGGCGCTCTCGATGTGCATCATAGCGGTCGAGCGACACCGTGGGGAACACTATGTCTGCCGCAGTATCGCACGCGATATCGACCATCTTGGAAAGGGATTGCGGAGCAAACCACTCATCGGCGTTCATGGCGATGATTTGAGAGCCGCGCGAGGCAGCAAAACCGGCACGAAGACACGCGCCGCGCGTCGCGTCCTCGACGTCAATCAAATCAATATGGATGTCCCTGTCAGCAGCAACTTGAAGCGAATGGCGCACACCGGGCGCAGCATCGCGACAGACAACGACAATCTGCAAATCGTAGAGGTCTTGGTTCTGGATACTCTCGAGCGCACGCATCGCATAGCTGGGCGAACCTTCTACCACAAGGATCACCGAAAGTCGCGGATGCGAGCCACGTCGAACCAAATTATCCGTCCTCTCGACAGCAATGAATAAAACCGTGGTTCATGGTACACCCCGGCAATAAAAGCAATGAGACACCGGTTGTATTGCACGCCAAGAACAGATGTTGCACACGCGCAGCCCACAGATGGCAGGTGTCGACGCACGACGCGTCGAGCCCTCCCCTAGTCGAGCACGACAAGCTCGGCGGGATCGTAATCCACGCCCATAAACGTAAGGCCGCAGGCAGGAGCCGTGGGGCCCGCAGCGGTACGGTCGCAAGCATCGATGACCTCGCGCATCCACTCGGGTTCACGGCGATGCATGCCAATCTCGACAAGCGTGCCCACGATCGTACGGACCATCGAATGCAGAAACGCATTGCCCTCGATGGTGAACGTCAGGATGTCCTCGCCAAACGCAACCTCATGGCCAAATTCGGCACGCATCACGCAGCGATGCGTGGGCTTGCCAACGGCCGAAGCAACCTTGCAAAAGCTTTTAAAGTCCTGCTCGCCCAGCAGAGCGGGGCAGGCAGCAGACATAGCCTCAACATCCAAGGGATAGCGATGCCACCACACGGCACCGCGGGACAGCACGGGGCGCGCATCTCGATCGGCAATACGGTACGTATACGTACGGGAACGCGCGTCAAAACGCGCAGAAAAGCCTTTACGGGCCTTGTAGACCTCGTTAATGGCGATATCTTTGGACAGAAGGGCATCCATAGCCCGCAGCCACCTACGGCGCGTACAAGCGAGCTCAGCGTCCGTTACGGGCACGCTGATGTACTGAGCCACGGCATGCACGCCGGCATCGGTACGCCCCGCACACGTCAGATCGATCGGGCGGCGAAGCAGCGTCTCGATGGCTCGACGTAGCTCACCCGCAACCGTCGTCTGTCCCGGCTGCTCGGCAAATCCGCTATACGACGAGCCATCATAGGCCACGCGAAATACGAGCGTGGCGTCAAGCTCGGAAATCGAATTGAAATCAGACGGCGCAGTCATGGGCGCTCCCAACAAACAAGCAACGGTATCGCGACAAAAAAAGAGGGGTACGCGAACGTACCCCTCGAATATAGCCTATGCAGACGGAATGTCTACTCAGCGGTCTCCTCAGCAGGAGCCTCCTCGGCAGCGGTCTCCTCGACAGCCTCGACCTTCTTGGGAGCAGCGGCCTTCTTGGGGACCGGAGCAGCCTTTTTGGCCTTAGGCGTGCAAGGCTCGGTGACGAGCTCCATGATAACGATGGGAGCGTTGTCGCCCTTACGGTTACCGAGCTTCATGATGCGGGTGTAACCGCCGTTGCGGTCCTGCCACATGCCCTGAGCAGCCTTGTCGAAGATCTCGGCAACGAGCTGCTTATCGCCGAGCTTGGCGATAGCCAGACGACGAGAGTGCAGGTCGCCCTTCTTGGCCCAAGTGATGATCGGATCGACGACCGAACGCAGCGCCTTAGCGCGGGTCTCGGTGGTCTTGATGCGGTCGTTCTCGAAGAGGGCCTTAGCAAGGCTCTTCTTCATGGCCTTGGTGTGGCTCGCATCGGTGCCGAGCTTAAGGCCCTTCTTAACGTTGTGACGCATGGTCTAGTTTCTCCTCAAATATGCGAAGCATTAAGCCTTCAGGCTCAGGCCCATGGACTCAAGCTTGTCCTTCACTTCCTCGATCGACTTAACACCGAAATTACGGATGTTGAGCAGATCGTTCTCCGAGAACTCAACGAGCTGACGGACCGAGTGAATGCTGGCGCGCTTAAGGCAGTTGTAGGAACGGACGGAAAGGTCCAGATCCTCGATCTGCTTGTCCAGCTCGGCGTTGTCGTTGGTGACCTCGGGAGCGAAGATCGAAGCCTCCTCCTCGACCTCGGGGGTCTCGGCAAGGTTCATAAAGGCGGCCATATGCTGGTTGATGATATTGGCAGCCTGGACCACGGCGTCGCGCGGGGCGATGGAGCCGTTGGTCTCGATCTCGAGGACAAGGCGGTCGTAGTCGGTATGCTGACCGACACGGCAAGCCTCAACGAGCTTGGCGCAACGGGAAACCGGCGAGTACAGCGAGTCGACATGGATCACACCGATGGGATCGTTGTCGCGCTTGTTGGCCTCGCCAGAAACATAGCCGCGGCCATAGCCGATGCGCATGCTCATGGTGAGATGGCCACCCTCGGTGAGCGTAGCGATGTGCTGCTCGGGGTTGACCAGCTCAAACTCGGACGGAATAAAGAAGTCCGCACCGGTGACCTCGCAGGGGCCGTCAACCGAGATGGTGGCGGTCGCCTCGTCGGTCGTGCCGAGAGCCCTGAAGACAAGACCCTTGACATTCAGGACGATGTCGGTGACATCCTCGACCATGTTAGGGATGGTCATGAACTCGTGCTGCGCACCATCGATCTGAATAGCCTCGACGGCGGCACCCTCGAGCGAGGACAGAAGAACGCGACGAAGGGAGTTACCCAGCGTATCGCCGTAGCCACGCTCGAGCGGCTCGACGGAGACACGAGCAGACGTCTCGTTGATCTCTTCGACCTGAACCTGAGGCCTAATGAATTCTGACATGTATTACCTCCAGCCTCAGCAGCCCGGATGGACTACTTAGAGTAGAGCTCGACGATGAGCTGCTCGTTGATATCACCGCTGATCTGCTCACGCGTCGGCAGAGCGAGCACGTTACCAGACAGCTTCTCGATATCGACCTCGAGCCAGCCAGGGACCTCAAAGCGCTCGGAGGAAATCAGGGCCTCCTTGATGGGGAGGAGGTCACGGAACTTCTCGCCGACAGCGACGACGTCGCCGGCCTTGACGCGGTAGGACGGGATGTCCACGCGCTTGCCGTTCACGGTGAAGTGACCGTGACGGACGGACTGACGAGCCTCTTTGCGGGTGCGGGCGAAGCCAAGACGGAAGACGACGTTGTCAAGGCGAGACTCAAGGATGATCATGAGGTTCTCACCGGTGACGCCGTTCATCTTACGGGCCTTGTTGAAGTAGCCGTGGAACTGCTTCTCCAGAACGCCATAGATGAACTTGACCTTCTGCTTCTCGCGCAGCTGCATGCCGTACTCAGATTCCTTGCGACGGCGCTTGGGCTGACGGATAGATTCCTTCTTGCTGCTGTAACCGAGCTCAGCGGGATCGATCCCGAGCTGACGGCAGCGCTTAAGAACAGGAGTCCTGTCGATTGCCATATTGATACGATCCTTTCAGTTACACGCGGCGACGCTTCTTGGGGCGGCAGCCGTTGTGCGGAATGGGGGTCTTGTCCTGGATGCTCGAGACCTCGAGGCCAGCAGCCTGGAGGGAGCGGATGGCGGTCTCACGACCGGAGCCGGGGCCCTTGACGAAGACGGAAACCTTCTTCATACCGTGCTCCATGGCCTGCTTGGCAGCAGCCTCGGCAGCCATCTGGGCAGCGAACGGCGTGGACTTACGGGAGCCCTTGAAGCCCACCTGGCCAGCCGACTTCCAGGAAATGACGTTGCCCTGGGGATCGGTGATCGAAACGATCGTGTTGTTGAACGTAGAACGGATGTGAGCCTGGCCCACGGAAATGTTCTTACGGTCCGCGCGCTTCAGACGGGCAGCGCGAACGTTCTTCTTAGCAGTAGCCATCTATCTAGCGCTCCTTATTTCTTCTTCTTAGCACCGATCTGACGCTTCGGGCCCTTGCGGGTACGAGCGTTAGTGTGGGTGCGCTGGCCGCGGACCGGGAGGCCCTTGCGGTGACGAAGGCCGCGGTTGCAGCCGATGTCCATAAGGCGCTTGACGTTCTGGTTGCGCTCACGGCGGAGGTCGCCCTCAACCATGATCTGGTTCTTATCGATATAATCACGGATGGCGTTAACCTCATCCTCGGTGAGGTCCTTAACACGCGTATCCACGTTAACGTTGCACTCGACGCAGATCTTCGTCGCAGTGGTGCGGCCGATGCCGTAAATGTAGGTCAGACCGATCTCAACGCGCTTCTCACGCGGGAGGTCGACACCATTAATACGGGCCAACGTAGTCTCCTCTCTTAACCCTGACGCTGCTTATGACGGGGGTTCTCGCAAATGACGAGGACCTTGCCATGGCGCCTAATGATTTTGCACTTATCGCACATCTTCTTGACCGAAGGACGTACCTTCATCGTTCTTCCTTTCGGTAGCGCTCAAACTACTTCCCTACTATCTACTCGCCCAGCCGCAGGCGTTTAAAACTATGGCTGGTCTTCACACACAATCCGACCGTAGGTTGAGCTAAGCCTGCAGCCGGAAATGGAGTGCGTGTATGCGTGCCGCTATTTGTAGCGATAGGTGATGCGGCCGCGGGTCAGGTCGTACGGGGAAAGCTCCACGACAACCCTGTCACCGGGGAGAATACGGATGTAATTCATTCGGATCTTGCCAGAAATGTTGCACAGAACCGAATGACCGTTCTCGAGCTCGACCTTAAACATGGCGTTGGGCAACGGTTCCTTTACCGTACCCTCGAGCTCAATTGCGTCTTCCTTCTTCACAAGCAATCATCTTTCTCTAGAAAACGACAGCGATTGAGTATTCTACAATACGCATGCACGTATCGTAATATCTTCGTAATGGCTCCACAACTAAGCGGAACTTGTTACTTTACAGAAATGTAGATGCCGACGTATTTGAACGGGACCCCTACATTTCACCGCCCTGCAAGGAACACCAAGCACCTTGGGCATCCGTGGTGAGAATCACCGGGCCGTCATTGGTAATGGCGACGGTGTTCTCGTAGTGCGCGGCGGGCAGGTGGTCGTTGGTCGTGACGATCCAACCGTCGGAGCCCGTGCTCACATGGTTGGAACCCATCGTAACCATCGGCTCGATGGCAATGACCATGCCGGCCTGGAGGCGAACGCCCCTCCCCTTCTTTCCATAGTTAGGAACGTTGGGGTCCTCGTGCATCACGCGGCCAATGCCATGGCCCACATAGTCACGAAGCACGCCGTAACCGTGAGACTCGGCGAGGGACTGAACGGCGCAACCAACATCCCCGATATGGTTACCGGGAACAGCCTGCTCGATGGCAGCCTTAAGGCAATCGCGCGTGACCTCGCACAGGGCCTTGGCCTCGGGCGTGGGTGTGCCGACAAAAAACGTCCAAGCGTTATCGCCAACCCAACCGTCAACGACAGCTCCCGTATCGATGGAGATGATATCGCCATCGCGCAGGATCATGTCGGGGTTGGGGATACCGTGGACCACGGCATCGTTAATCGATGCGCAAATGGTACCGGGGAACCCGCCGTAACCCTTAAAGGCCGGGGTGCCGCCATGCATACGGATAATCTGCTCCGCGAGCTGATCGAGCTCAAAGGTCGAAACACCAGGGCGCACCATGGCTCCAACGTGGCGGAGCGCCATCTTAGATAGCGCTCCTGCCTTCTTCATCTGCTCGATTTGCGTTGCAGACTTAATCTTGATCATAGACCGAGAGCCTCTTTGACATCCCCGTACACGGTCTCGCGAGCCTGGTCACCGTTGACCGACTTGAGCAGACCCTGGCCACGATAGTAGTCGACGAGCGGGCTCGTGGACTTCTCGTAGACGTCGAGACGGTTCTTGATGGTCTCGGGCTTGTCGTCGTCGCGCTGATACATCTCGCCGGCGCACTTGGGGCAGGTAGCATCGGCAGCGGTGCCGGTGTAACCGCAGGCGCGGCAAGTTCGACGCGAAGACAGACGATCGATGATGACCTCGGGGGCCACGTCGACCAGAAGGGCGCAGTCGATCTCGCGACCCATGGCGGAGAGCTCGGAATCGAGCGTCACAGCCTGGGCGGTGTTGCGCGGGAAGCCGTCGAGGATGAAGCCCTGCTGGGCGTCATCGGCAGCAAGGCGCTCCTTGACAAGGTCGATCACGAGCTGGTCGGGAACGAGCTCGCCAGCGTCCATGTACTTCTTAGCCTGAATACCAAGCTCGGTGCCACCCTTGACGGCAGCACGCAGCAGGTCGCCCGTGGAAATGTGAGCGACGCCAAACTCGGCGACGAGCTCCTGTGCGACGGTGCCCTTACCGGCACCCGGAGCTCCGAGCAATACGAGGTTCATGAGCAATCCTCCTCTAGCCTATTTAAAGAATCCATCGTAATCATACATCTTGATCTGGCCTTCGAGCTTATCGACCGTGTCGAGCACGACGCCGACCATGATGAGGATGGACGTGCCGCCAAATGCCTGGATCAGATGGTTACCCGTGAAGGAGAAGATGATCGAAGGCACGATGGCGATGAGCGCCAAAAAGACAGCGCTGGGAAGCGTGATCTTGTTGAGCGCGTTCTTGATGTAGGCCGCGGTAGCCCTACCCGGACGGACGCCCGGAATAAAGCCACCCTGCTTCTTAAGGTTGTCGGCCGTGTCATCGGGGTTGAACACCATGGAGGTGTAGAAGTACGCGAAGAACACGATGAGGACAACATTAAGCACCCAGTTGAGCCAACCGGTCGAAAGCGCAGAGGCAACTGCCTGAATCCAGCCGATGCCGGGGAAGAACACGGCAATCTGAGCCGGGAAGTACAGCAGCGCCGAGGCAAAGATGATCGGCACGACGCCCGCGGTGTTGACCTTGATGGGCAGGTAGGTGGTCTGGCCACCCATCATGCGACGGCCCACGACGCGCTTGGCATAGGAGACCGGGATGCGGCGCTGGCCGCGCTCAAGGAAAACAATCAGCGGGATAACCAGCAGGATGATGGCGCAGATGATCACCATGGTGATGATGCCACCGGCATTACCCTCGGTGCTGGAGAAGATAGCCTGCGGAAGGCCGGCCATGATGTTCGCAAAGATGATCAGCGACATGCCATTGCCGATACCGCGCTGGGTGATGAGCTCACCAATCCACATGATCAGCATAGCGCCTGCGGTGAGCGTACCGACGATCATGAGGTCGAAGATGATCTCGGGAGCGCCGGCACCATTGAAGCTGATGCCGAAGCTCTTAAAGAGGAAGAGGTAACCCACGGAGTTGAGGATTGCCAGAGCCAGGGTGAGGTAACGCGAATACTGCGTAATCTTGGTCTGACCGACCTCGCCCTCGCGGGCAAGCTCATGCAGGGAAGGCACGACGGCCTGGAGCATCTGGAGGATGATCGAGCTGGTGATGTAAGGCATGATGCCCAGCGAAAACACCGACACATAGCTCAACGCGCCGCCAGAGAAAAGATTCAGGAGGGCCATAGCACCTGCGGCGACCGAATTGTTATCGGTCGAGAAAAGGCCCAGCATCCCCTGGAAGGGAATGCCGGGCACAGGAACGTGCGCACCAATGCGGTACACGACGAGCATAGCTATGGTAAAAAGAATCTTTTCGCGCAATTCTTTGATGCGGAAAGCATTCTTAAGACCATTTAGCACGGCAGCTCGACCTTTCCGCCAGCGGCCTCGATCTTGGCCTGCGCAGAAGCGCTGACCTTGTCGACCTTGACCGTGAACTTCTTGGTGAGCTCACCATTGCCGAGCACCTTGACGGGCTCGAACTCGCTCTTGGTGATGCGAGCGGCCTTAAGAGCGGCACCGTCGATTACAGCGCCGTCCTCGAACTTACGCTCGAGACGCTCAACGTTAACAGCGGTGTACTCGATACGACGGGGGTTGCGGAAGCCCGGAAGCTTGGGCAGGCGCATAGCCAGCGGAGTCTGGCCACCCTCGAAGCCGGCACCCTTGGTGCCACCAGAGCGGGAACCCTGGCCCTTCTGGCCGCGGCCAGAAGTGGTGCCGTGACCCGAAGAATTGCCACGGCCGACGCGCTTACGGTTCTTGGTGGAACCGGGCGCGGGAGTAAGATCGTGAAGCTGCATTTGCTACTCCTCTACAATCTCGACAAGGTGCTTGACCTTGAAGATCATGCCGCGGACGGACTCGTTGTCAGCAATCTCGCGAACCTCGCGGATCCTGTGGAGACCGAGGGCACGGACAGTACGGACCTGGTCCTGCTTGCAACCGTTGGTGCTGCGGACCTGCTTGATCTTGATGGTGTCAGCCATGCTTAGTTCTCCTTACCGACGAACATCTCGGAGACCGTCAGGCCACGGCGAGCCGCGACGTCCTCAGGGCTGGAGAGCTCCTTGAGGCCCTCGACGGCAGCCTTGATGATGTTGAGGCCGTTGTCGGTACCGAGGGACTTGGACAGGACGTTCTTGATGCCAGCAAGCTCGAAGAGGGGACGCACAGCGCCGCCGGCGATAACGCCGGTACCCTCGACAGCGGGCTTGATGATGATGCGGCCGGCACCAAAGTGGCCGAGAACCTCGTGCGGGATGGTGCCCTGCTCGGTCACCGGCACGTGGAACATGTTCTTCTTGGCATCGAGAGACGCCTTGGAGATGGCCAGGGGCACCTCAGCGGACTTGCCCATGCCAACGCCGACGTTGCCCTTGCCGTCGCCAACGACGACGAGAGCGACGAGGCTCATGCGACGACCACCCTTGACGGTCTTCGACACGCGGTTGATGTAAACGACGCGCTCCTCGAACTCGGAGGCCTCGCGCTGCTGCTTCTGATTACGAGCCATGTGCTACATACCTCCTAGAACTCGAGACCGGCGGCACGAGCACCGTCGGCGAGGGCCTTGACGCGGCCATGGTAGATACGGCCACCGCGATCGAAGGCGACCTTGGTGATGCCGGCCTCGATGGCACGCTTGCCAACGAGCTGACCGACCTTCTCCGCAGCCTCCTTGTTCGAGGTGTGGGTGCCCTTGAACTCGGCCTCGAGGGTCGAGGCAGAGACGAGCGTCAGGCTGGAGCCCTTGCTGTCGTCGATGATCTGGGCATAGATGTTGGCGTTAGTACGGGTCACGCGAAGACGCGGACGCTCGGAGGTACCCGAGACCTTGCCGCGAACACGACGCTGACGACGCTTGAGGCCTTCCAGCTTCGCCTTATGCTTGTTCATACGTAAACTCCTAAAAAGGTTGATCTTGCCAGCACCTGACGGGGTGCTGGTCTTATGCGAGTGAGTCGGTTACGACTACTTGGCGGCCTTACCCAGCTTGCGGCGGATGTGCTCGCCAACGTAGTGGATACCCTTGCCCTTGTAAGGCTCGGGAGGACGATGGCCGCGGATCTCAGCGGCGATCTGACCGACCTGCTGCTTGTTGATACCCTTGACGTTCACGTGGGTGTTGTCGGGAACCTCGAAGGTGATGCCCTCGGGAGCCTCGACGATCACGGGGTGCGAGAAGCCCAGGGAGAACTCGAGGTTCTTGCCCTTCTGCTGCACGCGGTAACCGACGCCGGCGAGCTCGAGCTTCTTCTCGAAGCCCTCGGAAACGCCAACCACCATGTTGTGGATGAGGGCGCGGGTGAGGCCGTGGCGGGCACGGGTCTCACGCTCGTCGTCGGGACGGGAAACGGTGAGGACGCTGTCCTCGACGTTGATAGCGAGCTTCTCAAAGACATCGAGCTCGAGCTGGCCCTTGGGGCCCTTGACGACAACGTTGTTGCCGTTGACTGCCACTTCGACTCCGGCGGGAATCTGGACAGGCTTATTACCGATACGAGACACGGTGATCTCCTTTCCTTCTACCTACCGAGCGAATTACCAGACGTAAGCGATGATCTCGCCGCCGACGTTGTGCTTGCGAGCATCGCGGTCGGTCATGACGCCATGGCTGGTGGAAATAATGGCGGTACCAAGGCCACCGCGGACGCGGGGCATGTCGGCAACGCCGGTGTACTTACGCAGGCCCGGCTTGGAAATGCGGCGGATGCCGTTGATGACCTTAGCCTTCTTGGGACCATACTTAAGCGTGATGTGCAGAGTCTTCTGGGGAACGGTGTCCTCGACATCGTAGCCCTCGATGTAGCCCTCCTCGTGCAGAACACGAGCGATCTCGACGAGCTTCTTGCTGCTCGGCATGGAGACCGTGGCCTTGTTCACAGAGTTAGCGTTACGGATGCGCGTAAGCATATCTGCGATCGGGTCTGTAAGGTTCATACAGATTCTCCTTCGTTCTTGATGAACACGTGCTCTTGGTTCTTCGCCGCCCTTAACGGCAAAGCCTTTTTAGCGCGTTTTCCCTGTTCCAAACTGATGCTTGAAACGCTGGTAGTGACTTACCAGCTGGCCTTCTTAACGCCGGGAAGCTCGCCCTTGAGTGCAAGCTCGCGGAAGCAGACACGGCACAGGCCGAACTTGCGGTACACAGAGTGCGGACGGCCGCAGCGCTGGCAGCGCGTGTACTCACGAGTAGAGAACTTCTGCTTGCGATTGCACTTGACGATCATCGATGTCTTAGCCACTTATATCCTCCTCACATAGAGTATTGTTCGCCCCAAGCGCCGCCCCCTTCTGGGAACGGCGCTCATAGGGCAGGTGAACCTATTTCTTGAACGGGAAACCGAAGGCGTCCAGAAGGGCCTTGGCCTCCTCATCGGTGTTGGCGGTGGTCACGAAAGTGATGTCCATACCACGCTGGTGATCGACGGAGTCGAAGTCGATCTCGGGGAAGATGAGCTGCTCGGTGACGCCCATGGAGAAGTTACCACGGCCGTCGAAGCTCTTGGCGGAGATGCCGCGGAAGTCGCGGATACGGGGGATCGCGACGGAGGTCAGACGATCGAAGAACTCCCACATACGGTCGCCACGCAGGGTAACCTTGCAGCCGATCGGCATACCAGCGCGCAGGCGGAAGGTAGCGATGGACTTGCGGGCACGGGTGATCATCGGCTGCTGACCGGTGATGGCGCGCAGGTCGCGCACGGCACCGTCGATGGCCTTGGAATCGGTAGCGGCCTCGCCGACACCCATGTTCACGACAATCTTCTCAAACTTGGGGATCATCATGACGTTCTCGTACTGGAACTTGTCCTGAAGCTGCTGCTTGACCTCGTTGTTGTACTTGGTCTTCAGACGTGGCACATACTTCTCTTCTGCCATTGTTCACTCCTTCTTGGGGTTTTAAGCACGGGGCGTGGCCACGGTGGGTTGTCCTCGTGCCTCCTGGCTGCATCCGCGCCGCTCATGGCATTTCGCGGTTTGGACTCGACGCAGCAGGAGCCGACAAAACAATCGGTACTATACGCGCATTGGGTGCGTATTTCCAGAAAAACCTCGTCTGCCTGCACAACTCCACAACTCCCCCGCACAAATGGGTCCCAAAAAGCAGTTGCGGTGAAATAGGGACTGTTTGACGGCCTAACAGGCTTAAACAGTCCGTATTCCACCGCAACTCATATATGGGGCGTTATTTTTGGTGGGGCAGGACCAGGTTGAGGACGACGGCGACAAGCGCGGCGACGGCAATAGAGGATCCGCCAAAGACGGTGCCGACCCATGCGGGGAATCCAGCGCCAGCAAGCGCGCCGGCCGTGCGCTCAATGCCCGTGCCAAAGGCGATAGAGAGACCCATGAGCGTGGTATCGCGCTGAGACAGGCCGTGGCGGGCAAACATGACCACACCGTTCATGCCAATGGTCGCGAACACGCCGATCGTGGCGCCGCCGATGACCGGCTGCGGAATGGACGTGAGCACTGCCGCGCACTTGGGCAGCAGGCCCGCGATGAGCAAGATGGCGGCGGCAAGCGTAAAGACCATGCGGTTGACGACCTTGTTCTCGGCGATAATGCCCACATTCTGGCCAAAGGTTGCCGTGGGGACGCCGCCCAAAAAGCCTGACAGCATACCGACCAGGCCGTTGGCGATCAGGCCACCCGAGATCTGGCTATCGGTCGCAGGGGTATCGAGCGCAGCGGACGACACGGCGGCAAATTCGCCCATGACCTGTACTGCGTTGACAATGGCGACAACGCCCACAACGGCGCACGCGGCCGGGTCGAACACAAGGCGATGGGCGCCCAGGGCCGGCGGGGCGAACCAGCTGGCGGTCGCGATGGCCGAGAAATCGACCGTGCCCAACACCGCAGCCAAAACAAAGCCCGCGCAGATACCGGCCAGGATGCTGCCCAGCCTAAGCGCGCCCTTGCCGTAGTTGCCGGCCACAAAGGTGACGACAAACGTCACGAGCGCGACGGCCCAGTTGGTGACACTGCCGAAATCGGCAGCGCCCTCCCCGCCCGCCATAGAAGCCACAGCGACCGGGCACAGAGACAGGCCGATCACAAAGATGACGGTACCGAGCACCGGGGCCGGAAACAGAAAACTCACGCGCCTAAACAGTAGGCCGAAGAGCGCGACGAGCGCGCCGCCGATTACCTGGGCGCCCAGCACGGCCTCAAAACCAAGCTCAAGACCGACTGCCTTGAGCGCCGGCACGAAGGTAAAGCTCGCACCCATCACAATGGGCAGGCCCGAACCGACGACACCTTTTATGGGAAACTGTTGAAGGAAAATGTCAAGCGCCGAGAGGACGAGCGACGCCTGGATGACGGCGGCCTCCTCCTGAGGGGTAAAGCCGCAGACCGACGCAATGATGATGGCGGGCGTGACGATACCCGCGAATGCCGCCAGCACATGCTGCAGCGCATGGGGCAATACCTGCACAAACGAAACTTTTCCCGTTCGCTCGAACAGGGCATCCCCTGCTGCCGACTCTGCCATTTGCGCCTCCCATACCCTAGGCAGCGGCCCCATGCCGCTCAACGGTCGGACATTATAGGGCATATGGCGCAGGTAGCATTTTGACCCGTATGCGACAGAGGGCTGGGGTAGCTAATTTGGGACGGGGCTAGCGCTTGCGGGGGACGAGTTTGGTGCGGCGCAGGTGGATCATCTCGGCGGCGATGGAGATGGCGATTTCCTCGGGGTCCTCGGCCTCGATGGCGACACCGATCGGCAGGTGCAGCTCGTCGATTTGCTCCTGCGTAAAGCCCTCCTGCTCCAAGCGGGCGCACACAAAGGCCGTCTTGCGGCGCGAGCCCAAGCAGCCCAGATAGGCGGGTTTGGCGCGCATGGCCTGAATCACCACGTCGATATCGGACTTGTGACCCGCCGTGGCGACGACCACCAGGTCGCGCGGGCCGATGGGACACAGCTCGCTCAGGTTCTTATAATCGACCAGACGACGGTCGTAGACGCCGGGCACCCATTCGGGGGTCAACGTGCCGGGGCGGTCGTCGCAAGCCACGACGGCAAAGCCTGCCGCCGTGAGCACCCGCGCCGTCGCAGCGCCCACGTGGCCGCAGCCAAAGATATAGGTCAGGCCCTCGGGGCAGAGCGTCTCGATGTGCGCCGGGGGAATCTCGGAGGCGGCGTTGGTGTAGGTGACCTTACTCCCCTCCTCCACCAGCGAAAGCTCGGGGCAGCCGGCAATGGTATGGCGCGATGTCTCGCCATGGTACTCAACCACATCGCCCTCGAGCGCGCTCGCGATAAACGGCTCAAAGTCGATGACGAAGTCGCCGATGCGCCGATAGGCCAAGACGTCGGCAACCGACTGGAACAACGGTGCCTGAGTCGCATCCAAATGCAGGTAGCACAGGCAGATGGCTCCGCCGCAGATCATGCCGGTATCGGAGTTCTCGCCGCCCATGGTGTAGCGGACCAGACGCGACTGTCCCGCGCTCAGGAGCTCGCGCGCCTCATCCAGCGCAAAGAGCTCAATCTTGCCGCCGCCGATAGTGCCCGCCTGGCTGCCATCGGCAAAGACGGCCATCCAGGCGCCCACACCGCGCGGGGACGACCCCGCCGTACCGGCCACGACCACCAGCTCGCACGTCTCGCCAGCACGCAGGGCGGCAAGCGCCGCATTCACAACATCGAGCTTTTCCATTGCCGCCTTCTATCCTCTAAAGACATCGGTGAGCATAGCGAGTGCCTCGAGCACGCCGCCGCCGACCGACGTCGCTTTGTCCGAAATGTAGTTGATATAGCTGGCATCGCCGCGCGGGTCGACATCGGCGCATTTAAAGCCCTCAGTCACCTGCACGCCGTTCGCCAAAAGCCCGCGCAGACAGCCATCGATCTGCGTGCACATGGGCGTATCGCCCGCGTAGCCAATCACGTCTCCGGCGCTCACGATGTCGCCGATTGCGCGGTCGGACCGAAACACGCCGGCGGCGGGGCTGTGGATAACACGTTCCTTGCCATAGCCGGCGATAATGCCCGGCACGCCCGTGTTGGGCTGGGGCGAACCTTGGGTAATGACACGGCCGAGAAAATGCCCGCGCATGGTCTCGACCACGGCGTCGCAGTCAACCGGCGCGGTAAAGCCCGGCCCCACAGCGATGACGGCAGGCGCCATGTCGCGCGTGGTGCCCAAGTTGCGCTTAGCCAAAATCGCGTCGACCACAGCCGCGGGTTTCAGCTCGCCGAGCATCTTGGCCTGAGGGTCCACCACAACGGCGACGTCTCCAGCCTCGGAAATCGCAAGCGCCTCAGCCGGCGTCTGTGCCAAGCGAGCGCGAATGCCTTCGACCTCGACCTCGCCCAGGCGAATGGCCTCGCAAAAACAGATTGTGCGACGGATGCACGTGGGAACCGCGATATCGGCCATAACGACCGACACGCCGGAGCGCACCAAGCGAGCGGCGACGCCCGTGGCGATATCGCCGGCGCCGCGAACATAAACGAGCATTCCCGGGGCACCTCCCTGTGCTACGGTTTGAGCAGAGCAAAAGCGGTTCGACCGCTACTCTGATGATTATTTATTATCACAGTATTATACGGCGGTGAACAGATGGAAACGGTTAGCGGCAATCTTGCCTCGGCGCTCAGGATCGAGCCGGGCATTACCGCGATTATCGGCAGCGGCGGCAAGTCGACGTTGCTGAAGACGCTGGGTCTTGAGCTCATGCGCGCTGGCGGCCGCGTGCTCCTCTGCACCACCACGCATATGTTTCCCGTCGCCGGCGTGCCATGGGACGGGTCGAATCGTCGCCTGGACGCCGCGCCTTGGAAGCCGGGCGCCGCGCATGTCCCCGGTTGCACCTGCGAGGCCTGCACGGGCCTTGTGCACGGAAGCATCTGCCAGGCAGGCGTCTTGGACCCGGAGACAGGCAAGCTCTCCGCCCCCGCCGAGCCGCTCGGCGAGCTGGCACGGCGCTTTAACTATGTGTTGGCCGAGGCAGATGGCAGCAAGCGACTCCCGCTCAAGGCGCATGCCGCCTGGGAGCCGGTAATTCCCGCCGCCACGGCAAACGTTGTCTGGGTCGTCGGCGCCTCGGGGCTGGGCAAGCCCGTCGCCGAGGTTGTCCACCGCCCCGAGCTCTTCTGCGAGCGCTGCGGCTGCGAGCCTACCGACATCGCCACGCCCGAGCGCGTCGCCCAGGTGCTCAATGCCGAGATGCAGATGCTGAACCTAAACAATGCCCGTATCATGCTCAACCAAGTCGACACGCTTGCCGATCCAACGATGGCAGATCGCTTCGAGGCGGCCCTCGGCCGCTCCCTCATCGCCACCAGCCTCAAGGGGTAGCTAAAAGAGCCCCGTCCCAAAATTGAACTGCGCCCCAATTCTTGGACGGGCTAATAAGCGGCCTACGCCGCACATAGG
>URDI01000028.1:0-26578 GCA_900546475.1 uncultured Collinsella sp. | reverse complement strand
GCCCTCCTCAAATGCGACCTCGAGGTCCTCGGGGCTAATGGCAAAGTTTTTGAGGCGGCCGAGAATGTCGACAAACCACAGACGCACAAAGCGGATGTCACGCTGCTCTACGGAGCGGAGTACGTAATCGATGTTCTGCTGGTTCATGTCGCTCCCCTTTCTTTCGGGCGGGTTTCGACTGGTCTATACCGCAGATACTATCGCAGAAAAATGTTTCCGCAGGGTTAAAGCGTATCAAGCGCTCAAAAAACGTGCGCGAGCAGGCGGTCACGAACGAATGGCTAGCGTTCAGATTCGGAAACAATTTGCCTACACGCTCGTTCCAGCGCTGGGAACTCCATCGTCACCGCATCCCAAACAACCGATCGGTCGACATTGCCGTAATCATGCGCGAGGTAATTTCTCATGCCGATAATTCCACGCCACTCAATTTCGGGATGAAGCCGCTGCGAGCGTTCCGACAACTTGCCCGCTTCTTCCGTCACCCTAAGCGCGCACATCAAAAGGGAGTCCGCCAACGCCCTCGTCCGCACGTCATTCGCATGCAGAAACTGGTCCTCGGTGATATCAAAAGCCTTGATGCGCTCGTTCGTTTCAGAGATGGCGTCCAAGACCTCTTGGGCGCGGAGGCCGTCTGACTTACGCGCGATCATAAAGGATCACTCCTTCGCGCTCGATTACCGCGGCAAGATCGGCATCAAGATGGTCGCTCGAGACAAGATCAACCTGCCTCCCAGTTTCTTTGCGCACCGCCTCACCAAACGCCGACAACGCGAAAAGACCAAAGCCCTGCTCGCGATCAACTTCGAGACGTAAGTCGATATCGCTATCGGCACGCGCTTCGCCACGGGCATACGAACCAAAAAGAATCACGGTTTTGATGGCGGGAATCGAGCTGGCTGCCTCGCGGACGGCGGACTCAATCTGGGCAGTATCCAAAATGCCCGCCGCGACGCTTTCGCTCGCAGAGCTTTTACCGAGTGAAGGAACAAACGGCAGTGAGCGCTCGCGCAGCATCTGTCTCATAAACATATTGACCGCAACAGACGAAGTCATGCCAAGTTCTTCGCACAGCTCGGCAAATGAATCTTTAATTGACGAGTCCACTCGCACACTCAGCACAGACGCAGCCATGGATACCTCCTGTATGACATTGTCTATATATTATCACACAGACTAGCGCGAGGTCGAAGCGCGGTGTTCGATGTGGCCGGGGATCTCGATGCGCTTGGGGGCGAGCTTTGCGGCATCGCCCACCGTAGTGGTAACGATGTCGATACGCTCGGACAGGCGCTCGACTACGCGCTCGGCAATGGTAAGAGTGTCCTGCGCTGCCGTGGTCACACCGCCAAAGAGCACATGGTTCCAGGGGTAATCGTCAAACGTCGCAATCTTGAGGCCAGCCGGCAACGAAGGTCCCAACTGTGCCAGCGCCTCGGTCAGGCGCAGAAAGACCAGGCCGTTGACGGCAATGAGGCCGAGCTTTTTGCCCGCATAGCCGCGGATGGTCTCGTCCAAGCGGCCAACGCCCGTGGCACCACCGTCGGCCAGGGTGACGACCTCACCCGCAAGGCCGCGGCGCGAAAGCTCGTCGGCAAAGGCCTCGGCGCGCTCGCGACGCACGGGGCTGTCATCGCTTGCCTCGGTGAGCAGGCACAGGCGCTCGCTGCCAGCAGCGGCCAAGGCGTCTACCAGGCCGGCAACCAGCTCACGGTTGTTGGAGGTCACCAGATCGATGCCGCCGGCGGCAACATCGCGGTCGAGCAGAACGACAGGCAGGCGTCCCGCGGCCGCGGCGATCGCCTCGTCGTTGCCGCCGCAGGTGTTAACGACGAGGCCGTCCACGCCGGCATCGATAAGCCTGGTGAGCGATTCGGCCTCCTTAGCAGGATCATTGCCGCTAACGGCCGTCATGAGCGAGCAGCCGCGCGCAGCGGCGCTGGCGGAAAGGTCCTCAAGCATGGCGCTGGAGAACGGGTTGCTAATGTCGGCCATGATCACGCCGATGAGATTGGTGCGCGAGCTGCGCAAATTACGCGCGGCGGCACGCGGGCGATAGCCGGTGCGCTCGATAACCGCCGCGATGCGGGCGCGGGTTTCCTCGGTCATCTGCCCGGGGCGGTTATTGAGGTAGCGCGAGACCGTGGCCGGGCTCACGCCCGCCTCGGCGGCAATGTCCTTGATTCTCATCTGCGCCATAGCGCACCCCGTTTCCCCATTGTCGGCAACCTGAGCCATTTTAGGCATTTATACGGACTGCCTACGCCACCAGAGCCGCAGAACGATCTTAATTTCACCGCAGCAAATAAAGGGGGCGAGTTAGATAGCCGAGTCTTTGGGCAGCTCGAAATAGTCGGGATGCAAGGCGATAACCGGGCCCTGCTCCTCGGGCATCAGATGCAAGTGCGTCTCTGCCAAATAGCTCGCCGTATCGGTATCGCCCTTCTTAATGGCCTCGAGAATCCGGCGATGCTGCCGACGAATCGGCTCCCAATCCAAATCCTGCGACACCATACGTAACCAGTTGTATCGCTCAAAATGCGTGTTGACGCTCTTCATCCAATCCCACAACATGTGGCGGCCGGCAATCTCAAAACACGTCTCGTGGAACAGGTTGTCCAGATCGAAAAAGCGACGTGTTTCGCGATGGTCGAGCGATTCGGACTCGGCAAGAATCTGCTCGAGCCGATGCTTTTGCTCGGGTGTGGCGGCCGAACAGCATTTGATGAGCACGCTTCGCTCGAGTTTCTCGCGCAAGAAACAGGCGTTCTCGGCGCGCTCCATGCTGATTTTTGAGACATAGGTGCCGCTTTTGGGACGCGTTTCCACCAGCTCCTGCTCGCGCAGACGCACAAAGGACTCGCGAATGGGCGTTCGCCCGATTCCCGTCTCTTTTTCCAGGCCAATCGCCGAAAGACGCGTGCCGGGCTTGAGCTCGGCATAGATGATCTTGGAGCGCAATGCACTGTATGCCTGATCTTGCAGGCTCTGATAATGCTGGTGTTGTTCCATAAAGCTAAAGCCCTCGGATGAAGCTCACGGTTTGTCGAATACCACGTAATACTATCGCATCCCCCATCCCCTCAATTGCGGTGAAAGAGGCGGTGCTCACGTCGCCAGCACCGCAAGAGCGAGCGGCGGCATCCCGAAACCCGGACACCACCGCTGTTTTGCTATCGGATGGCGCAGAGACGCCTCTCCTCATGCACCAAGGGGTTGACTAGAGTTCGCAGGCAACCTTGTAGCCATCGCCGATAGCGTCGCGGATGTTGCCGCACTTGTTGGCATCGCCCAGCACGTGGATGGCAACGCCGGCAGCGGCAAGGTCGTCGGCCAGCTTGGTATTGGGACGATAACCCATGGCAAGCACCAGCGTATCGGCATCGGCGATGGTGTGGACCTCGCCGTCCTTCTCGTAGCTGATGGTGTCCTCGGTAATCTCGGTCACCTTGGCCTCGGTCAGCACGTGAACGCCCTTGGAGAGCATGCGCGTGATGAGGACCGCGCGACCGGCACCACCCTCGTTGGCGGCGAGCGTCTTGGTCATCTCGATAACGGTGACGTCGCGGTTTGCCGGCGACAGATCGTTGACCAACGGGGCCAGGTAATCGGCCGTCTCGCAGCCGACGGTGCCGCCGCCCACGATGACAATCTTCTTGCCCGGGAAAGCCTTGCCGCCCAGCAGGTCATCAGCCGTCATGACCTGCTTAAAGCCCTGCATAAAGGCCGGGGCGATGGGTTCGGCGCCATAGGCCAGGACGACCTCGTAGCCCGCGTAGTCACGCTGAATGTCCTCGGCCGAGAGCTCGGTGCCAAAGACGCATGTGACGCCGGCCTCGGCCAGGCGACGGTACTGATACTTGATCACACGGGTGAGTTCCTGCTTTGCCGGCGGAACGGCCGCGATGCGCATCTCGCCGCCCGGCTCGTCCTGCTTATCCACGAGCACTACGTTGTGGCCACGCTTGGCGGCAATGTAGGCTGCCTCCATACCCGCAGGACCAGCACCCACGACCAGAACGTTCTTGGCCTCTGCGGCAGGCTCGTAGCCGGCCTCGTCGCGCTCCACGTCCGGGTTGACGGTGCAGGAGATGCGCTTGCCGAACATAATGCCGTTCAGGCAGCGCAGGCAGCCGATGCAGGGACGGATCTCGTCGGCGTTGCCGGCAGCCGCTTTGTTGCAGAACTCGGCATCGCACAGATTGGCACGGCCCATCATGCAGATGTCGGCAGCACCGTCCTCGATCAGCTCCTCGGCAATCCATGCCTCGTTGATGCGGCCGACCGTGGCAACGGGAATATTCACATGCTTTTTGATCTCGCGCGAGCAGGCGGCGTGCGAGGCCTGCTGCGTACCGGCGGCGGGAATGGCGGAGCCGCGCTTGATGGTAGTGCCGCCCGACACGTGGATCATGTCGACGCCGGCCTTCTCCAAGCGGCGCGAGACGTAGATCATGTCGTTGAGGGTCAGGCCGCCATCGGTGTACTCGTCGCCCGAGATACGGACGTCGATGATGAAGTCCTTGCCGCAGCGCTCGCGAATCTCGGCGATGACCTCGAGCAAGAAGCGCATGCGGGCGTCGAGCGAGCCGCAGTACTCGTCGGTGCGCTTGTTGTAGAGCGGAGTCAAAAAGCCGCCGAGCATACCGTGGGCGTGCGCCGCATGGACTTCGACGCCATCGACGCCGGCCTTCTGCATGCGCACGGCAGCGTCGCCAAACTGATGCGTGAGCTCGTGAATCTCGTCGACCGTGATGGGGCGCGGTGCCTCGCGGGCGTAAGACGGGCCCACAAAGGACGGAGCGATCAGGCGCGGCGTGCCCGGAATGTTAAAGGCCATGTAGGCGGGGTGGAAGAGTTGAGGCATGATCTTGCAGCCGTACTCGTGGACGGCCGCGGCGAGCTTTTCCCAGCCGGGGATAAACGTGTCGTCGTAGCAGCACATGTCACCCGGCAGATAGGTATAGGTGGGCTCGACCGTCACGACCTCGGTGATGATCAGGCCCACGCCGCCCTTGGCACGGGCGCGGTAGTGGTCGATCAGATCATCGGTCACATAGCCATGATCGGCCAGGTTGGTGGACACCGGCGGCATAAAGACGCGGTTCTTGACCTCGATCGTACCGACCTTGATCGGGCTAAAGAGCATCGGGTAGGAGGAGGACTCCATGCAGGCTTCCTTTCGTTTGAGCCGCTCGGCGGCAAATTACTGACCTATCTATCGTAGCAGCAACCGTGCGGCGCCCGAGCGCACGTGTTCCCCCGGCTTCTGCTCGGTTCACAAAACTCCAGTATGCCGCCGATACTGGCATCCCTGAACACCGAACTTGTGTGCTTTTGCCCAGGTGGGTCATGTCCCGACGTACATTTTTGGGAATATTCAGCATCGGAGTGCGCCGCGCAGCGTCCTCGACGCCCCATTTGGTGCGCATTTTGCGCCCGATTGGCATAAATAAGTGCCTCCGATGGCGAATTACGCCATCGGAGGCACGTAGAATAGCCGTTCTGCCCCTCTATCGGGACATACGTTTGCTGAATATTCCCAAAAAAGTACGCCGCAAGAGGGGGCACCCTCCCTAACGACTCAAATGCGGACGGCCGGCGGCATCGAGTCCAATCGCCGCGCTCGCCCCCAAATGTGCAAAGCGCCTCGCGAACGGATGCTCGCGAGGCGCCTGGGATGTCTGGGTGCCCGGGCCTTATTTGATCCCGCGGCCCAAGTCTTCGGCGATTTTGTCCACGCCCTTAAGTGCGGCGCAGGTCTTTTTGTTGGAGCAATGTCCCGTGCAAACGCCACCCTGAGCGCAATCGGCGCAGGTGCCTTTGCGGTAGATGCGCACGCACACGGCGACAAACGCGATGCCGATAACAGCCAGTACAACAATATCGATAGGTGCCATAGCAAGCCTCCTCTAGTTAACCACCACTTACTTTACTCCATCTTCCACCTGCCAAAAAGGGACAGGTTTATTTTGGTCGGTTTTATCTGCGGAAACGCCACATCTCCCCCACCAAAAAGCCCGAGTGTCGCTGGGACACCCGGGCTCGTGAAAAGGGGCTAATCCTTATTCGGACTTAGGCGGAAACCGTGGCAGAAGCGGTGTTGGTCTCGTCCTCGTCGGTCCATGCGTGTTTGGGCATGGGACGGAAGATCTGGCAGAGCATCGCAACCAGCAGCACGATTGCCACAACCGTCCAGATACCAAACTGCCCAAGAACAAGCAGGTTATAGAACTGGTTGATGAACAGGCCGATGACCCAAGCAAAGGCACACTCGTAGCCGATGGCAATCGCGGTCCACTTACCGGAGTTCATCTGGTTACGGATGGTGCCGATAGCGGCAAAGCACGGAGCGCACAGCAGGTTGAAGGCACCAAAGGCGACGCAAGCGCCCATGGTCGGGAACATAGCCGCAAACGCGGTCCACAGGCTCGGGTCGGTCTCGCCGGCGTCGGCGACAGAGAGCAGCGAGCCGGCGGTGGCGACAACGTTCTCCTTGGCAACGAGGCCCGAGACGGTCAGTGCGGTGGCCTGCCAGGTGCTAAAGCCGAGCGGGGCGAAGATCCAAGCGACCAGGTTGCCGAACATGGCAAGCACGGAGTAATCCATGAACTCCTCGGGGATGCCCTCCATGGAAGGCAGGTAGCCAAAGGCGCCGTTGTAGCTACCAAAGTTGGAGAGGAACCAAACGACGACGGTGGACGCAAAGATGACCGTGCCGGCCTTCTTGATAAAGGCGAAGCAGCGCTCCCACACGTGCAGCGCCCAAGAGCGGATCGCCGGGAAGTGGTAGGCAGGAAGCTCCATAACAAACGGCGTCGGGCGGCCGGCGAAGAGCTTGGTCTTCTTGAGCATGAGGCCCGAGGCAATGACGGCAAAGACGCCCAGGAAGTAGAAGAGCGGGCTGATCCACGCAGCGGTGGTAGAAGAGTCGCCAATGATGGAACCCATGAGCAGGGCGATGATCGGCAGCTTGGCGCCGCAAGGGATGAACGTGGTGGTCATGACCGTCATGCGGCGGTCCTTCTCGTTCTCGATGGTCTTGGTAGCCATGACGCCGGGGACGCCGCAGCCCGAGGACACGAGCATGGGGATAAAGGACTTACCGGACAGGCCAAAGCGGCGGAACACGCGGTCCATGATGAAGGCGACGCGGGCCATGTAACCGCAGTCCTCCAAGAAAGACAGCATCACAAAGAGCAGGAACATCTGCGGGACGAAGCCCATGATGGCGCCGATGCCAGCCACGATGCCGTCGCAGACGAGCGAATCGACCAGACCACCGTCCTCGGTACCGCCCGCCACGAGAGCGTCATGCACCGCGGTGGTGATACCCGGGACATAGGGGCCGTACTCCGCCGGGTCAATCGAATCGGCGTCGTCGCCCGCGGCCTCGACAGCCTCATCGTAGGCGTCGCGACCCTGGCCGAGCACATACCAGCCGTCGGTGCCGAAGAGCTGGTCGTTGGTAAAGTCGGTCACCGTGCCGCCCAGGGTGGAAACGGCGATGTAGTACACGCAGAACATGATGACCACGAAGATCGGAAGGCCCAGGATACGGTTGGTAACCACGCGGTCGATCTTCTCGGAGGTGCTCATCTTGGCCGGAGCCTTGGTGAGGCACTCGTCGATGATGTGGGCGATCACGCCATAGCGCTCGCCGGTGATGATGGACTCGGCATCGTCGTCGCAATCCTGCTCGCACTGGGCGACCAGCTGCTCAACGCGATCGGCCTTCTCCTTGGTAAGGTTGATGAGCTTGCAGGCGTCCGCATCGCGCTCAAACAGCTTGACGGCGTAGTAGCGACGCTTGTTGGTGGGAACGCTCGCCGGCAGGTTGTTCTCGATGTGGTCCAGAACGTCCTCGATAGAAGAATCGAACTTGTGCTCCGGCACCTGGCCCTTGGAAGCAGCGGACTTCTTGACCTGCTCGAACAGCTCGTTGATACCCTTGTTCTTAAGGGCCGAGATCATCATGACCGGGCAACCGAGCTTCTTGGACAGCTTGTCGGTGTCGATCTTGTCGCCGTTCTTCTCCACGAGGTCGGCCATGTTGAGGGCCACGACCACGGGCAGGCCGGTCTCGATGACCTGAAGTGCCAGGTACAGATTGCGCTCAAGGTTGGTCGCGTCGACAACCTGGACGACCACATCGGGCTCGCCGCTCATGAGGTAATCGCGCGAGCACTGCTCCTCGGGGCTGTAGGGGGAAAGCGAGTAGATGCCGGGGAGGTCCGTAATCGTGACGTTCTTGTCACTCAGGAGCTTGGCTTCCTTTTTCTCAACCGTGACGCCGGGCCAGTTGCCAACGTAGCCGTTGGCGCCGGTGATCAGGTTGAAAAGCGTGGTCTTGCCGCAGTTGGGGTTACCCGCCAGCGCGACATGGATCTGAGAATCCGCCATTCAATCCTTCTTCCTTGTGTGCCCGCGCTGCTTTCTCCGCACGGGCTGGATAATGTGCTTCAACATTGCAAATTTAAGTTAGAAAAACCTAACTTTATCTGCATAAATAGTTGCCGCGGGCCCTTACTGGACCTCGACGACGGCAGCCTCCTCCTTGCGGATGGAAAGCTCGTAGCCGCGCACGTTGATCTCGACCGGATCTCCGAGCGGTGCAACCTTAACGACCTTGAACGAAGTGCCCTTGATGAGGCCCAGGTCCATAAGGTGACGGCGAAGCGCGCCCTCGCCGTGAAGCTTGACGATGGTAGAGCTCTCGCCCACCTTAACGTCACCCAACGTCTTCATATTCTTTTCCCCCTTTCAGCTTTAATGAAATGCTGCGAACTAACCGACGGTCATGATGTGCATGGCGACCTTGGTATCGATACCAAAGCGTGCGCCCAGCACGGTGACGATGATATTGGCACCACTCGAGCTCACCACGTGAACCTCACTGCCCTCGACAAAGCCGAGGTCCTTGAGGTGGTGCTTCATGTCCTCATTGCCCTTTACACGAGACACGTGCACGGTTTCGCCCGCTTTCACCATCGAAAGCGGCATGGCCGGCATCTGCGGTCCGCAAGACATGAGTGTGCTCCTAACGTCAGTTCGTCCTCAACATCGACGCAGCAAAAGTTAACCACGTCTATGTTCGCTACAGTAAACTAGCACGTGGTTAACTTTTTGGAAAGGGTCCCTATTCAGTTTTCGAAAAAGTTTCCCATATGAAACAGGTGCGACAAGGGGACAGCCCCTTTGTCACATTGTTGCGTTTAGAGGGAGAGGTTTCTGATCGACGTGACACACGAGGCCTCGTCTACGCCCGAAATGCGGAAGATGATGTCCTCGCCGCACTCGCCGTAGAGAGCCATGAGCCCCATTACATCGCGGCCGTCGGTATGGCGATCGCCGATGCTGACCGATACGTTGCTACGATGCTTGGCAATTATGTCATAGAGCAGCGCAACCGGGCGGGCATGCAGTCCCAACGGATCTTTAATCGTCTTTGTAAACTCGACCATGTCCCCTCCCACGGCATCGCACATTCGGCCGGCAAACCCAGCCACGTGGTAGTTATTGTAGCGTTAGATGCTTGTCGAAGCCCGCCAGAAGCTCGACCGGAAAGCGCGTCCCATTATTTGGCTGGATTCTGGGCCCCAGTTTCCCAAAGGGCCCTGTTTGGGAAACTGGGGCCCGCTCTGAGTGCAAATTCCGGGTCGTAGTTTCCGCGGAACAACCCTAGCGGAAAGCTCATCCCATTCCGGACGCAGATTCCGGGACGCACTTTCCGCGACGCCCAGTCACCCTATGCCCTCACAACCTCGGCGCATAAAAAACGAGGGAAGGAGCGCGTCCTTCCCTCGTTACAGGCAATATGCAGCCACTCGCCTACATCAGGCGCAGGCTGACGTCCTTGAGCTGGGCGCCGCTAACGGCACTCGGAGCGCCCGACATGAGGTCGGAGCCGCTGGCCGTCTTGGGGAACGCCATGACGTCGCGGATGGAGTCGGAACCGGTGAGCAGCATGCACACGCGGTCCAGACCCAGAGCGAAACCGCCCATCGGGGGTGCACCAAACTTGAGCGCCTCCATGAGGAAGCCAAACTGCGACTCGACGCGCTCCTCGGTAAAGCCCAGGAGCTTGAGCATGGACATCTGCATCTCGGCGTTGTGGATACGCATACCGCCGCCGCCGGCCTCAAAGCCGTCCATGACAAAGTCGTAGGTGCAGGAACCGGCTGCCAGCGGGTCGGCCTCAATCTTGGCGATGTCGGTCTCGGTCGGCAGGGTAAAGGGCTGGTGCTCGGCAGCATAGGCCTTGCGATCCTCGTCCCAGTGGAACAGCGGGAAGTTGACGACCCACAGGAAGTCGTGGCCCTCGCGCTTGATCTCGAGCGCGTTAGCCATGTGGGAACGCATGCCGCCCAGGATCTCGTCGGAGAGCAGGCGCGGGCCGGCGGCGAACATCACAAGGTCGCCGGGCTCGACGTCCATGCGCTCGCGCAGAGCAGCCATCTCCTCGTCCGAGAAGAACTTGACGATGGGGCTGTTGATGGAGCCGTCCTCGCGGAAAGCGATCCAGGCCAGGCCCTTGGCGCCAAACGTGGAGGCCACGCCGGCAAGCTTATCGATCTTGGCACGCGCCCAGGCACCGGCACCCTTGGCGTTGATAGCCTTGACGACAGAGCCCTCCTCGTTCGCAGCGGTCGCGAAGACCTTGAACTTGGAGTTGGCAAAAATGTCGGTCAGGTCGACCAGGTGCATGCCGTAGCGCGTATCGGGCTTGTCGGAGCCATAGGTGTCCATGGCCTCCCAGTAGTTCATGCGACGCAGCGGCGTGGGCATCTCGACGCCCATGCGGCCGAAGGCGTCGGCCAGGACCTCTTCGAGCGCGCTCATGACATCGTTCTGGTCCACGAAGGACATCTCGATATCGACCTGGGTGAACTCGGGCTGACGGTCGGCACGCAAGTCCTCGTCGCGGAAGCACTTGGCAACCTGATAGTAGCGCTCGACGCCACCGACCATAAGCAGCTGCTTCAGGAGCTGCGGGGACTGCGGCAGGGCGTAGAAGTTGCCCGGCTGGATGCGGCTGGGGACGATGAAGTCGCGGGCGCCCTCGGGCGTGGACTTGAACAGGGAGGGCGTCTCGACCTCCATGAACTCACGGTTGTGCAGCGCCTCGCGAATGGCAAAGGTAAAGTCGGAGCGCAGCTTGAGGTTGGCCATCATCTCGGGACGACGAAGGTCCAGATAGCGATAGCGCAGGCGGGTGTCCTCGCTGGTCTCGATGCCGTCCTCGATCTGGAACGGCGGGGTGACGGACGTATTGAGCACCTCGGCGTGGTCGGTCAGGACCTCGATCTCGCCGGTGGCGAGCTTGGTGTTGGTGGTCTCCTCGCCACGGGCGCGCACGACGCCGTGAATCTTGATGGGCCACTCGGGACGCATGGTCTCGGCGATCTTAAAGGCGTCGCCGTCGGAGTGCTCGGGGTCGAAGGTAAGCTGCGTGATGCCCTCACGGTCGCGAAGGTCGCAGAAGATAAGGCCGCCGTGGTCGCGGCGACGGCTCACCCAACCGGTGAGGGTGACCTCTTCGCCCACGTTCTCGAAGCGAAGCTCGCCGCAGGTACGGGTGTGCATGGAATGCTCATCGATGGGACGGGTCTGGCTCATACCAGTGATCCTCCTTTATGGATCTGTGCCGCCCCGTGTCGTTCCGGGCGGCGTCGTACAGATTTGCCCAGCCTGCGTAAACCGCGCAGCCAGACATGGCGTTCTATCTTATCGCACTCGCGTCGATGTGCCGCGAAAAAGTGGCTCCTGCCCAAAGACTTGACGGAGACGAAACAATTGACGCGCCGCGACACCCGCCCGCGCTCGTCACGTGCGACAATATGCCCCAATAAAACAGCACTCGGAAAGGCCCGCCATGACTGCACGCCTCATCGTTATGGATATCGACTCCACGCTCATCAACCAGGAGGTCATCGACCTGTTGGGCGAAGAGGCCGGCGTGGGCGAGCAGGTGGCACAGATCACCGAACGCGCCATGCGCGGCGAGCTTGACTTTAAGCAGGCGCTCGAGGAGCGCGTGGGGCTGCTCGCCGGCCTGGGCGAGAGCGTGTTCGAGCGCACCTTTGAGCGCGTGACATTTACCCCCGGCGCGTTGGAGCTTGTGCGCTCGGCACACAGCAAGGGTTGGAAGGTCGGCGTCGTGAGTGGCGGCTTTCACGAAGTCGCCGATAAGATCGTGGCCGCCGCGGCCATCGACTTTTGCCTGGCCAATCGTCTGGAGGTCGTGGACGGCAAGCTCACCGGTAAGTTGGCTGCCGACATTGTGACCAAGGAGTCCAAGCTCATCCAGCTGCTGGACTGGGCAGTTGAGTGCGGCGTCGATATGGCCCACACCGTCGCGATCGGCGACGGTGCCAACGACATCCCCATGATTCAGGCCGCGGGCACGGGCATCGCGTTTTGTGCCAAGCCCAAGACGCGCGAGGCCGCCCCGTTTGCCATCGACGAGCGCAATCTGATGCTCGCCATGGACATCATCCTGCGCGACTAGCCAATCCGTCTAGCAATTGAATCAGTCTGTCCTATAGTTTCCGAACAATTCTGTCTTAGTGTTCGGAAACATACCCTTTGAGTGCTAAACTTTGCGCCGTCGAAGGGAACATATATGGATAAGCGAGATCTAGAGCAGCTGCTGAGCGATGTTGCCGGCGGAGCAGTCACCCCTGCCGACGCCCTCACGCGCATCCAGACGGCTCCGACCGCCGATTTGGGCTTTGCGCAGCTAGACCTTTCGCGCGGGGTGCGCCAGGGAGCCGGCGAAGTTGCCTACGGCGCCGGTAAAACCGCCGAGCAAATTGCCGCCATTATCAAAGCATTACTCGATGCCGGCCAGGAGCGCATCCTGGTCACGCGCCTGGACGACGAAAAGGCAGCCCGCACCTCGGAGCTCCTCGGCAACGGCATCGACCTGGGATATGTCCCGGACGCCCAGCTCGCCCTCGTGGGTGGCAAGCCCTCCCCCAACGGCAACGGACGCATCGTCGTCGCCTGCGCCGGCACGAGCGACCTGCCCGTTGCCGAGGAAGCCGCGTTGACGGCCGAGTTCTACGGCAACGAGGTCGATCGCCTCTACGACGTGGGTGTCGCCGGCCTGCACCGTCTGCTCGCGCATGCTGAGGAACTTGCCCAGGCGCAGGTGGTCATCGCCATCGCCGGCATGGAGGGCGCCCTGGCGAGCGTCATCGGAGGCCTTGTGAGCTGTCCGGTCATCGCCGTCCCCACCAGCGTGGGCTATGGCGCGAACTTTGGCGGCATGGCCGCACTGCTCGCCATGCTCAACTCCTGCGCCAGCGGCGTTTCGGTCGTCAATATCGACAACGGCTTTGGCGCCGCCTATCAGGCAAGTCTTATCAATCATCTGAGCGCCGGCACGTCCTGCGCCCGCTAAGGAGCATTTCATGTCCAACCATCAGCACACGCTTATCATCGACGGCACCTCGGGCATCAGCGGCGACATGACCGTCGCGGCCCTGCTCGACCTGGGCGCCAGCGAGGAGCATCTGCGCGACCAGCTCGCCACGCTGCCGGTCGGCGGCTTTGAGATTGCCGTTACACGCGTAAACAAGCATGGCATCGACGCCTGCGACTTTGATGTTCAGCTGGCTGAGGAGCTCGAGAACCACGACCACGACATGGTCTGGCTCTACGGCAACGAAGCGGGCACCGAGCACACACATGAGCATGAGCACTACCATCATGATCATGGCGAGCACGAACACGAGCACTGCCACGAGCATGACCATGAGGCCCACGGTCATGGCCACGAGGGTCACCATCACGCCCACCACCATCACCACCGTTCTTTGGCGGATGTCACCGCCATCATCGATGACTCGCAGCTAAGCGATGGCGCCAAGCGTCGCGCGCTCGCCATCTTTACCGCGCTCGCCGCCGCCGAGGCCAAGGCCCACGGCAAAACGACCGAGACCGTCATGTTCCACGAGGTGGGCGCCATCGACTCCATCGTCGACGTCTGCTCTGTCGCCATCTGCCTCGATGACCTAGGTATTGAGGACATCGTGGTCGAGTCGCTCTCCGAGGGTCACGGCACCATCCGCTGTGCCCACGGCCTTATGCCCATTCCTGTCCCCGCTGTCGTCAACCTGTGCCAAGCGGGCAATATCGCCCTCACGCCCGCGCCGGTCGCCGGTGAGCTCGTGACGCCCACGGGCGCCGCCATCGTCGCCGCACTGCGCACGTCCGAGCACCTGCCGGCCCGCTACCGCATCGAGGCCGTCGGCTACGGCGCCGGTAAGCGCCCCTACGAGGGTTGCTCCGGTACGCTCCGCTGCCTGCTCGTTCACACGGACGCATAGCCATGGATGCCCGCAAGGCAAAAAGCCGCGCCGCCATCGTCGCGGCGTTCTCCGAACTGCTGCGCGAAGAGGACTACGGCAAGATCACCGTCGGCGACATCATCGCTCGCGCCCATGTGGGTCGGGCCACGTTCTATGGCCTCTTCAAGAGCAAAGATGACCTACTGTCCGAACTCGTGAGCGACATCTGCACCCACGCCCTCGACGACGATGGCACACCGCTCGACGACCCACTCGTGCAGGTCGAGCATATCCTCAACAACCTCTGGGAGCGCCGCCAGGGCGTCCGAGTCCTCGTAGCCGGCGCCGGCTCACGCGTCTTCGCCGACTGCTTACGCAAGACCATCATGTCACGAGCAGCCGAAACCGTCCCTACCGACCCCACAGGTCCCGCTGGCACTATGGACCGCAGCTTCCTCCTCCATCACATAGCCTCAAGCTTCGTAGCCACCGTCCAATGGTGGGCCTGGCACAACTTCCAAGCCAACAAATCCAACGTAGCCAAAGACTACCTCTCAGCCATACAGCCCCTCTTCGGCTAAGTAAGAAGCTCATCCCAAAGCATCACCCCAACCCAGAGCGCCACGCATCCCAAAGTGTCAACAACAGCTCAACGCCCCTATCAGCAACAAGCCCCTCCCATCCAAATACAGATATATGTTGGGTTGCTTGCTCGAGCGCAGCAAAGATCCCGCAGCTGGCCGCATGGGGTAACTTCCCAGCGCATTCCGCAGGACGCAAAAAGGCTCGCCGCACGAAGTGCACAGCGAGCCTTTTTGCATGTCCGAGGACGCGCTGGGAAGTTACCCCATGCGGCCAGCGGACAACTATGTAGCCTTCGACTAGAACATGCCCAAGAAGCCATGCACAAACAGCGCGGCCACAATAGCACCGACAAACGGAGCGATGCCAGGAACGAGCAGGCCGTACTTCCAGTTGTTGTCAGCCTTGTTCTTGATCGGCAGCACCTGATAGGCCATGCGAGGACCAAGGTCACGCGCCTGGTTCATGGCGAAGCCGGTGATGCCGCCCATGCCCATGCCAACGGCCCAAACGATCAGACCGACGCAGATTGCGAGCATCAGAACGTTCTCGCCGGCGCGGCTAGCGGCAGCAAGGATGGCGCTGATGAACACGAAGGTGCAGATAGCCTCGCAGAAGAAGTTACGAGCATAGTTCGTGCCCTCGGTGGTGGGGTTGGTCGAGAAGATGTTGCGCTGGGCAATGGGGTCGACGACGTCCTCGGAAGCCTTGAACTCATCGGCATACATAAACCAAGCGATCACGGCACCCACAAAGCCGCCGAGCATATCGGCAAGCATGAAGGGGATGCAGTTGCCCCACGGCACCAGGCCGACGATGCACTGGGCAAGCACCATGGCGGGGTTCATGCACACAGCGCCACCAAAGACAAACAGGCAGACCGAGATGCCAAAGGACCAGGTGGTGATGGCAAACATATGGCCGGAGCCCTGATACTTGGTGCCCTTGAGCACGGTATCGCAGTGAACACCCACGCCAAAGACGATCATGAGGGCCGTTGCGCCGAATTCGCAGAGGAGTTTGGTAAGCATAAAACCTTATCTTTCTTGTCGGTTATAAACGATTCGTTTAAGCCGCGCACTAGTGCTGTGCGACAACAACACCCAGGCCATCGGGGATGACGGCGACCTTGGCATCGGCACCCTTCATCTCAAAGGCGAGCTTGAGCGCTTCCTCGATAGTGTTGACCGGCGTCATGTGCATATCCTTGAGCATCTGGTGATCGCACAGGTCGGTGACCATGATCACAGGGTGATGCGCCAGGATGCGGGCAAAGATCTGGCTCGTCCACTGATCGGGCAGGGTCTCGTCCTTAGGACGATCGATGCAGGCGCGCTCAAACTCTGCCGGATCGTTGTCGGCGATGTTGTGATAGAAGCCCTCGCCGCCGTGACCGTCGGCACAACCGGCGACGTCGATGATCACGCCGCCCTCGGGAAGCGTGGCCTCGGCAGCGCACATGCCCTTCACAGCCTGATAGATGTTCTGATCGAGGGGGTAGCCGCCGTTAGTGGTAATGGCGATCTCGCACTCGACGGGCTCAACGCCGGCAAGGCTCTTCACGAACTCGCAACCAGCCTCGTGCGCCTTGTGGATGTCGCCGGCAAAGGAGCCAATGACCTCGTGCTTGCCGTTGAGCACCACGTTGAGCACAAAGGCAAGGTGAGCCATCTCGGCGGCGGCAAACATGTCCTCGCTCACGTGGTTGTGGCACAGGTTGCCGGCACGCGAGTGGGAATCGTTCACAAACTGACCGTTGTGGTTGTACATGATGGTCTTGTAGCTGGCGATGCCAGGCAGGACGGACTTGCGGCTACCAGAGAAACCGGCAAAGAAGTGCGGCTCAATAAAGCCCTCGGCAAGCAGCAGATCGCAATCGGCCGCAATCTTGTTGATGATGCACTCGCCACCAGAAGGCAGGGTGCCGATCTTTTTCATCATGCTGTCGTCAGTCGCGACGTGCATAACGATTTCTTCGTTGGCAACGATCTCCTCGCCGTACTTGTTGACGAGCTCCTCGTGCGTCGACGGACGATGCATACCCGTAGCAACCAGAATGCGAACGCGCGCCTCAGGCGCAGCGGAGTGGATGTGATGCAGCAGAATAGGCATCGTCACACGCGAGGGACGGGACGCGTATGATCTGAGCTAATGATGACAATATCCTTCTTGCCAGCACAAAGCTCCTCGAGCGAAGGCGAGCCGTAAGGGTTGGAAAGCGACTCCTCCACCAGCTCTTCCTGCGATTTCGTGGTCTTAAACTCGTTTTGATGACCTTCCATCACACCCGCGAAGTTCTTATCCTCGAGCTCCAGATGCAACGTCTTGTGGTCAAACGGCAGTTCACATTCAAACAATGACGAGCGCCCTCTTCCTTTCAACTGACACACTAGATAAACCGTTGGAAGGATACGCCGCTCACCGAAAAACACCACCGTCCACCGACTCATTAACACAACGTTCATATTTGACCCACAACAAAACAACCGCGATCCCAAACGGGACCGCGGCCGCTACAGTCATAAGTCGAGAAGCGCCACATGCATCTCAAACCCGATCGATAAGACGCGAGGCGCAAAGCGCACTTTAATCTCTTCAGCCCCAATCCCAGAAGACCGAGGACAAAGAGGCCCGACGGGTTTCCCTCTGAATGCATTCCGCAGCACGAAGCCCCATCAAAGTGCGCGAAGCGCGCCATCTTTTCCCCAGCCAGTAATCCGCCGAAGACCGGACATCGCAGGGCCCGCCATCAGCTTACTTTTAGGCACACTCCGCAGGACGCAAGAAGCCCTCGCCGCACAAAGTGCGCAGCGAGGGCTTCTTGCATGTCCGAGGACGTGCCTAAAAGTAAGCTGATGGCGGGCCCGGACGACTACAGGGCTATCGATTACCCCGTGTTCTGCAATCCTGCCGAGACGCCGGTCACAGTCGAAAGAATCAGGCTCATGTACTCGGCCTTCTTCTCCTCTGCCATCTCGTCCTGGTTCATACGCACCTCGCGAAGGGCGCGGACCTGAGCGATGGACAGGGCGTCGACGTAGGGATTACGCACACGGACGGCGCAGCCGAGCACACGGCGGCGCTGCAGCGGCCATTCGTCACCGACGATGGCAAGAACCCACTTACGCGTGAGCTGCATCTCGGTGAAGACCTTCTCGGACAAATCCTGGCGATCGCCCAGGTGCAGGTACATCTTGGCGATGCGCTGGTCGGTCTTGGCGATCGACATCTCGATGTTGTCGATAAAGGTGCGGAAGAACGGCCACTCCTGGTAGGCAGCCTTGAGCTGGTCAAGGTCGCCCAACTGCTCGCAGGCGGTGCCCAGGCCGTACCAAGCGGCCAGATTGATGCGTGCCTGGCTCCAGCTAAAGATCCACGGAATGGTACGCAGGTCGTCGAGCGACTTGGCGCCCAGGCCGCGCTTGGCGGGACGCGAGCCGATTGGCAGCAGACCGACCTCGGTCAACGGCGTCACGGTCGAGAACCACGGTGTAAAGTCCTCGGTGTTCAGCAGGTCCAGATAGCGCTCATGGCTTACTGCGTTGAGCTTCTCCGCCATATCCCAGAACTTCTGCGTGGTCTCGGTGTTGGTCTTCTCGACGCTCGGGGCCGACTGCAAAAGCGTTGCGGCGGCAACGGACTCAACATGGCGCTGAGCCAGCGTGCGGTTGCCGTAACGGGCAAAGATGACCTCGCCCTGCTCGGTGAGCTTAAAGAAGCAGTTGACCGAACCCTTGGGCTGCGCCAGCACGGCCTTGTTGGCCGGACCGCCGCCACGGCCCACGGCACCGCCGCGACCGTGCATGAGCACCAGGTCGATATCGTTCTTCTCGGCCCACTTGGCAATGCGCTCCTGCGCGGAGTGCAGCGCGAGCATGGCCGTGGTAGGACCGGCATCCTTGGAGGAGTCGGAATAGCCCAGCATGACCTCCATGCGGCGGTTGGTCTGGGCAAGGCGCTTTTGCACCACGGGCAGCGTAAGCATCTGGTCGAGCACGTCGACGCAGCCCTCGAGGTCCTCGAGCTGCTCGAACAGCGGGATCACGTCGAGCTCGGGGACATCCTCCTCGTGTGCAAAGGACAGGTGGGCAAGCTCAAAGACGTCGGCCACATGCTGGGCGCTCTTGGTGAACGAGATGATGTAGCGGTGCGCCATCTTCTTGCCGTAGCGCTTTTGGATGGAACCGATGGCACGGAAGGTATCGATGACCTCGCGCGTCATGGGCTGCAGGTCGCCATGGATACCGTTCTCGTGGATATCCTTGAGGGCGCGGGCATGCACCACGGAGTGCTGACGGAACTCCATCTCGACCATATGGAAGCCGAAGGACTCGACCTGCCAGATGATGGTCTGGACCGGGCCGTAGGCAGCACGGACGGCACCGCAGGCGGCCAGGGAGCGCTGAACGACACGCAGGTCATCCAGGAACTCATCGGCGCTGTGATACATGGTGTCGGTGATGCGACGAACGGTGGCGTTCAGACGATCTGCCATGACGAGCATGACGGCGCGATGCGGCTCGTGCTCGGAGATCAACTCGGCGCGTGCGGTGTACTGGGTGCTCATCTCGACCTGATGGTTCCACAGGTTGATGAGCTCGGCAGACGGCTTGCTGTAGGTGGCCTCGAGCGTGAGGTTGCGGCCGATGCGGCGGCACTTGTCCTCGAGCTTGAGCACCATGTGGGTGAAGTACTTGGCGGCGACCTCACGGCTCACCTTGGCGGTGACGTTGGGGTTACCGTCGCGGTCGGAACCGATCCAGCTGCCGGGATGGAAGAACGCCGGGCACAGCGGCGGCACGGTACCCGCCTTGTCGCCCAGCACCCAGTCGTCAAAACGACGATAGATAACGGGGATGACGTCGAACAGCGTGTTATCGAAGATGTCGATGATGGTATCGGCTTCCTCGACCGGCGTGGGCTTCTTGAGCGCGATGGGGCTCGTACGCACCAGGGCGTCGATTTCCTGCAGCATATGGCGCTCGTTCTCCACTAGGTCGGAGCCGCCCAGGCGCGGACGCTCCTCCAGCAGGTTGGAAATACGGCGAATCTTGCCCTCGACGGCCTTACGACGGGCCTCGGTGGGATGTGCGGTAAAGACAGGGTGGAACTCCAGCTTGTCGAGCAGCTCGTTGGCGCCCTCGACACCCATCTCGTTTACCAACTGGTGATAGGCGACGGTGAGCTCGTTGGCGGGATCGACCTCGGTATCGGTCGATGCGCCGGCCTCGCGCTCGCGCAGCTGCGCCACGCGGTAGTTCTCCTCCGACAGGTTTGCCAGATGGAAGAAGCTCGTAAAGGCGCGGACGATAACCTGCTGCTTATCGAGCGGCAGACTGTCGATCAGATCAACGACCTCGCGAAACGCCACGGCGGTGGGCTCGTCGGCAGTGGGCACGCCCTGCTCGTCGACGGACTCGTCGGCAGCACGGGTGCCGGGGTTTCCGGCGTTGGCCACAATCTCGGCTGTCAAAATCTTGTCGAACAGGTCCGCGATCTCGGGATCATACTCGCTAAGCACACGGCGCTCCAGGCGCAAGAACAGCGCCAGATTGTCGCGCAGCTCCTCGGGGATCTCGATCTCAGCGAGACGCTCCTTGGATTCGGCATTCGAGCCGATTCGGTTAACGAGGCGGTTGACCACGGCAGCGACGCGCGCCGCGGCTTCGGGTACAGACTGGTTGCTTAGGTTCTCAGCCACGTTTCCTCCCATTCCTCCTTCTATGCACGTAACATGCGGTATTCATTATAGGCGCTTGCGAAATACTTTCGACACTGATTGCGCTTTACCACACAAAAGTATTTTCTGCATTGCAAGGGTTTTTGCTCTAAATGGTCGTATTTCTCGGTGGACGGCATACACAAACGGGGGCATTCCGCATAAATGCGAAACACCCCCGTAACAATCGCTCGCAATGGACGAGACACTCAAGCGGACCCGCAGCTCAAAATGATGCGCTACAGGCGCTCGCGAACCGCCTCGACGACGTTGGCCAGATCGGCAAGGACCTCTTCATGGCTCTCCATGTCGCGCACCTTGACCTTGCCGGCGGCAAGCTCGTCGCCACCCAGGACCAAAATGAGCTTGGCGCCAACCTTGTCGGCCTGCTTAAACTGAGCTTTGAGCGAACGACCCTGGTAGTCGGCCTCGGTCACGATGCCAGCGGCGCGAAGCTCCTGCGTGATGGCAAAGACGTTCTGGCGCAGCTCCTTGCCGGCGTTGGCGACGTAGACGCACGGGGCCTCCTCGGCACCCAAGTCGTTACCAAAGGCCTGCAGGGCCAGCAGGGCGCGCTCAAAACCGACAGCGAAGCCGACGCCCGCCGTGGGCTTGCCACCCTCGAGCTCGACCAGACCGTCATAGCGACCGCCGCCACCAATGGAGCCGACACCGGCGCCGGGAGCCTCGACCTCAAAGACGGTACGGGTGTAGTAGTCCAGACCACGCACCAGTGTGGGATCCTCGACATACTCGATACCGGCGGCATCCAGATAGCGCTTGACCTGCTCGTAGTGCTCGCGGCACTCGTCGCACAGGTTGTCGCCCATCAGCGGCGCGTCGGCCATGATCTCGCGGCAGTGGTCGTTCTTGCAGTCGAAGGCACGCAGCGGGTTGAGCTCGGCGCGCTCGCGGCACTCGTCACACATCTCGTCAGCGTGATCGAGGATAAACTGCTTGACCTGCTCGCGGTAAGCCGGACGGCACTGAGCGTCGCCCATCGAGTTAATGAGCAGACGGAGCTTGGAAAGATCGAAGCCCAGGCGCTTGTAAAACTCCATGAGCATGATGATGCACTCGGCGTCTGCCGCCGGATCGGGAGAGCCGAGCCACTCGATGCCCACCTGATGGAACTGGCGCAAGCGGCCCTTCTGGGGACGCTCGCCACGGAACATGGCCTCGGCGTAGTAAGCCTTAAACGGCGTGGAGCCCTGGGGCACCAAGTTGTTCTCCACGACGGCGCGCACCACGCCAGCCGTGCCCTCGGGACGAAGCGCCAGGCGCTGCTTGGGCTTGAGCTTGGTATCGGTGCCCTCGGTAAAGACGCGCTCCAGGTTGGCGCCGCTAAACACGCGGAACATCTCCTTGCGCACGACGTCGGTCGACTGGCCGATGCCGTGGACAAACACGTCCACCTGCTCGATGGCGGGCGTCTCGATGGGCTTAAAGCCAAACGGCTCGAACACGCCGGCAGCAATCTGCTGCATCTTTTGCCAGGCGCGCATCTCAGCGCCGATAAGGTCGCGGGTTCCCTCCGCCTTCTGTGCCTGCATGGGCAAACACCTTTCTTTTGTATCGCGTCATAGGTAGTGGACATTATACGGCACAAAGCAGCAACGCGGCGGCGTGTCTGACCGAACGAGGGTATGGGGACTCGTTCGGCCAGACACGCCGCCGCGGTTTGTGATCCCTTTTCCTCCGTCCCCTTCGGATTACGTGATCCCTTGGGGACGGAGGAAAAGAGATCATTTCGTAGGCCCGTGGCTGCCCTGGAAACCGAATGACGGTACGAGCATCCATTCGGCTTCCAGGGCAGCCACGGGCAGAACAGGCAAACAGGAATAGGCGGCGACCCGCTACTCCCCCGCCACGCTTGCGCGCAGCTTGGCGGCGATGGGCTCGGATGCCAGCAGGAACACGAGCATGACCACGGAGCACGCCAGGCACACAATCCAGGTGCTCGCAAAGGAGCCCGTGGCATCGAACAGCACGCCCGAGACAATGGCGCCCACGGTGCCGCCGACCATCTCGAGCGAGGTAATGGTGCCCGTGACCTTGCCGAGGTCGGCCATGCCAAACTGCTTGGACGCGGCGATGGTAGGCGTGATGGTGCCCATGCACGTTCCGATACCAAAGCTCGCAGCGGCCACAATAGGACTAAGGTCCGTCGTCGGGAAGCACAGCGCCACACAGGCGACAATACACGCAACGGAACCCAGCACGTTGCCAAAGCGCAAACCAAAACGATCGTAGATGGCGCCGAGCGAAATCTTGGCGATAACGACCGTAACCATATAGGCCGAAAGCACGGTGCCCGCCCACATGGGGTCGTGGCCGCCCGTGACGATCTTGGCGCCGTTGACGGTAACGCTCGTCATGTTCGTAACTTGGTTGGGCAGGATGGCGCCATTGACAAGCCCCATAAAGAGGAAGGCGACGACAAGCAGCCAAAACGCCGGGCTCTTCTTGATGCGAGACCAGCCAACGTTAACCTCGGGCGCCGTGCGCTCGTCCTTGTCGCCAGCCGTCGAGACGGACGGATCGCCCGGGTTCTCGCCGAGCGGCTTCAGGCCAATCTCGGAAGGCTTGGTGCGGAAGGAATAGTCATGCAGTTAACGAAAATGGTGTAGCACGTGGCCATGATGACAAAGCCGGAGGCCACCACGAGCCAGCCGGGGAAAAATTTACTTTGCTGGGACATGGATTACTCCTTGTGGTCCGCAATGTATCCGAGAGCGACGGCGGCATAAGCCGCGGCGCCGAGAGGGAGCTCGGCATCGTTAAAGCGCGCCTTGGGATGATGCTGGGCAAAATGCTCGTCCGTATCGGTCACGGCCGCGCCCACGGTAAAGTACGCACTCGGAATCTCGCTCGAGATAAGCGCGAAGTCCTCGCTCGCCATGGCGTGGAATAGCGGCAGGAAGGCAGCCTTGGGCAGCACCGCGCCCACGTAACCAAGCGAGGCCTGGGTCATATCGCTGTCGAGCACGAGCGGCGGAACGTCCGAGAGCGTCTCGATGGTTGCCGGCGTACGATATGTTGCGGCAACGCCGTTGACGACCTCCGCGATACGCTCCTTGAGATGAGTCATGAGCTCGACATCGAAGCCGCGCAGCGTTCCCTCGAGCACACAGGTGTCGGGGATGACGTTGGCCGCCAAGCCGCCAGCGAACTTACCAACGGTAAGTGCGACTTCCTTGGCCGCTGGCACCTCGCGGGAGATAAGCTCCTGGAGCGCCAGGTGCACATGGACGCCGGCCGTGATGGGGTCGATGCAGATCTCGGGGCTCGAGCCATGGCCGCCCTTGCCCTGCAGCGTGATGCGGAAACCGTACACGCCCGAAAGCGCCGGGCTCCCATAGAGCACCAGGCCGAGCGGCGATTGGCTGTTGACGTGCATGGCAAAGGCAGCCTGGGGGCGCGGGTTCTGCAGCAGGCCATCGGCGATGGCAGCGCGGGCACCCTCAAAGGTCTCCTCACCCGGCTGGAATAGCAGTTTGACGGTGGCATTGGCGTCGACAAGCTCGGCCTCGCGGGCCTTGAGCAAACGGGCCGCGCCGAGCAGCGCCGTCGCATGCATATCGTGGCCACAAGCGTGCATGCAGCCGTTGGTGGAAGCGAAAGGCTCGCCCGATTCCTCGACAACGGGCAGGGCATCCATGTCGCCGCGAAGCATGATAACCGTACCGGCTTGCTCGTCCGCGCACGTACCATTGCCCTGAGCAGCCGCGGCCGCACCGGCACCGATCAGGCCAACAACACAGGAGCCGTCGACAAGCGTGGTATGGGGGATGTCCATCTCGTCCAGACGTGCCTGGATATAGGCAGACGTCTGCGGAAGATTGTTACCGAGCTCGGGCGTCTGATGGAGATCGTGGCGCCATGCGGCAAGCTCACCGGCAAATGCCTGGGCTTCTTTGACCAGACCGTCACCGATAGCGGCCTGCGCCGCTGCGGTGGCCTTGGGCGCTGATTGCGGTTGAAGATCGGACTGAGCTGGTGCCATAAATGCCCTCCAGTAACGTTTTTGCAGTAAGCACTTTGATAGCGTAAAGTGCAAGGTACAACTTTAAAGGCGAGGCATAAAAAACGCCGCCCCAGGAGGGCGGCGCAACAAGTTGTTTACAATTGCGGGCGAGATTTTCGGCGCAAGAAATCGAAATGCGTCTCGCTCAAGATAATCGACAAAAAGATGAGCGCAAAGCCGGCAAGCAGGCGCGAGGTGAGCGCCTCCCCCATCAGCAGCACCGAGAACAGCACGCCCGAGGGGGACTCCATCGAAAGGAGCAGCGAGCCCGTCGAGGCCGGGACGTGCGCCAATCCAACGTTTTGGACGAGCAGTGCCACGCACGTACAGCCCACCGAGAGAAAGGCCGCCACGCCGACAAAGCTCGGCGTCCACACGGACAGAGGCGCCTGAGTCTCGAATAGCAGCGACGTGATTAAGCTCAAAACGCCATTGCCCACAAACATCCAAAACGTGATGACGTTGATGTCCATCTTGCGGCCATACTTGGCGGTCACTGCCATCTGGATAGCAAAGAAGACCGCGCCGCCCAGCGTGATGACATCTCCAGCATTGAACTCGACGCTATCGAGTGCCACCAGGCCAATGCCCGCCAGGCACAGCAGTGCCGCACCCAGGTTATAGCGGGTGAGCCTTTCGCCGCTCAGGACATAGCTGGCAAACGGCACAAGGATACAGTACGTGCCCGTCAAAAATGCACTCTTGCCTGCCGTGGTCTGCGCCAGGCCAATCGTTTGCAGTCCGTATGCTCCCCACATGAGCGCACCCATGCCCAGCCCGACGATCAGGTTGCGGGCATTGAAATGAGCGATGATGCGCTTATGGAAAATAGCAAACATAACCAGTGATGCCGGGAGAAAGCGAACGTAGACCAGCTCGAACACCGGAATGGTATCGAGCGCATCTTTCATGGTGGTAAAGGAATAGCCCCAGATGACCGCCACCGAAAGCAGCAAGACCTTCCAGAAGAACGGAGAACGCGCGCCGGCGCCGCGGGAGGTGCCGCCGGCACCCAGGTCTTCGCGCGCTACAGGGCTATCGGGCATGTTTTCGATTTCATCAACGGCATTCTGAGCCATAGGGCATCCTCGCGCTCAGTCTGGGCGTGGTGTCCGCACGTGCATGGCCGCGTGCCGCCTCATGGTCAAATAAAACGGGGCGCACCGGACCCCCGGTACGCCCCGCTACTGTAGCAACAACCAAGCAACCCACGCAATTCACTACGCTAAAGCGTCGGTACAGAAAACCTCGATGTTCCGGCAACGTCAGCGAAAACGCCCCTAAGCGAGCAAGGTGACGTGAAATGAAAGGGCGCTGACCTTCTGGTCGCGCCCTTGAAATTGAACGTCAGATTGCCGCTTAGGGACGTTTGCAGCGTCGAGCCGTTACGCGGTTTGGTAAAACCGCGTAACTAAATTAGCTTTGTTGATTCCAGCTTTTCGATGATCCAGTCGTTGGCTTTGATGACCGGGCGGCGGAAGACGACGCCCAGTGCCAGCGATGGAATCAGATAGCTCGCCAGAATGCCTAGCTCAATCCAGTACTCCATATGGTAGGCGCCAGCCATGGCGGCATGCATGGCGTTGATGCCGTGGGTGAACGGCAGGAACGGATAGATCGCCTGGAACACAGGGCCGGTCATCTCGATGGGGAACGTACCGCCCGAACCGCCGACCTGCATAACCAACAGCACGACGGCGAGCGCCTTGCCGATATCGCCAAACGAAACCGTAAGCGTGTAGACGATATTGGAGAACACGAGACTCGCGACCCAACCCGCCAGCACAAATTGCAGCGGGTTGTCGCACTGAATGCCAAAGAACAGGATGTCGCCCGCGCACACGAGTGTCGCCTGCAGCAGGGCCAGACCTCCAAAGAACAGGTAGCGGCCCAGGTAGATCTCGTGCAGGCGCACGGGGATCAGCTCGTTGATGAGCTCATCGTCAACCGAGA
>URDI01000027.1:0-26591 GCA_900546475.1 uncultured Collinsella sp. | reverse complement strand
GCGGGCAAGAGCTCGTGCAAGGCAAACGCCGCCGTCGCGCGCGAGCTCGCCTGCTGGGTCTGGGAGATCGGGCGCCGGGCGGAGGGGACCCTCGGCTGACCCCGTCGGACAACAAGCCTCCCGCCGGGAGGGCCCGCGCCTCGACGCATCGCCGGCGCGCGTTCACGAGCCCTTTTTGGGCAGCCCAAGGGCCGCGCCCGTGAACAAGACTGGTTTCGGACGAGCGCGCCGGACGGAGAATCGAAATGCGGTGGGGTGCGCGGACATACCGGGCTGACCGCCGGCAGCGCGCCCGCAAGAGCCCGCGGATATTAGCTTGCCAGGCAAGCGTCGACTAAACGTGCAACGTGCGCGGGCCCTCCCGACGGGAAACGAAAAAGCCCGGTTTAAAACCGGGCTCGAACAAACACGCCTATTGACAATGGCTTTCTCATATTAAAGGGCATGACCTCGGCAGAAAGCAGCACCCTACTTGCCTACGGTCATGCCCTAAAGTGACACCCGAATATATGTGCAATTGAATAACGAACGGAATCCGGATGGCCATGCTCCCCAAAGGGATAACAACCCATCACATGTATTTATAGGCCCACCCGAGATGAACGTCAAGTGTAAATTTGCGTAATCCGCACCCTTGATTGGCAACTTCATCCGCGTAATCCGCACCCCCGACTGATTCTGAGTTGCGGTGAAATAGTTCCTGATGGAGCCAGCTGGGCCGTAAAACAGGAACTATTTCACCGCAAGTTATGGGGAGACTGGGCGTGCGGACGGCCCTGGTGAGCTAGAGGTTGTAGGTGACCACCTGGGACTCGGCGGGGTTGGAGGGATCGGACTGCTCCACGCGGACGAACTTGACCGTCACCGTCTTAAAGCCCGCCTTGTGCAGAACATCCGAATAGACGCGCGCCTGCAGGGCGTGCTTCTCGAACAGCTGGTCGGGTGTCTCATCCGGCGTGCCACCCGTCTTGTAGTCGATGGCCAGTGCGCGTGACGGATCGGCCGGGTCGGTCGCCAGTGCATCGATGGCGCCCTCGGCATATGCACCGTAGCGGGCAATGTCCTTGTCCTCGCAGCCCAGCGAAAAGAACGGCACCTCGGCGCGAACGCACGGCCAGGCAAGCAGCTCGGCACGGACCGCCGACTTGAGCCAGCGGTCCAGGGCAACGTCGAAGCGCTCGCGCTGCTCCGGCGTCAGGCGCCACAGACGCGCCAGCGCATCGGCACGCGCGGCGGGCAGCTCATCGGCACCCATCTCGATCAGCCACTGGCAGGCGGCATGGAACGCCGAGCCCAGCGCCATGGGGTTGCCGGCGGGCTCGACAGCAGCCACGTCCGCATCCGTCATCTCGGAACCATCCGACTCCGCATCATCGCCGGCCTCGTCCATGGGCACGTGTGCCTCGGCGGCACGGTCCTCGGACTCGGCATGCAGCGCCGCGGCAATTGACGAGTAGCTGTACGAATCGCGCGCCGGATACGGGCAGGTGCCCATGCGCACGCCCACCGCCTGGGGATACACGAGCTCAAACGCATCGGGCTCGGGGTCGGCAGGACCGGGAACGGCGGCGTGGGCATCCGCACCGGCACCCTCCGGCTCCGCATCGCCGCGGACAAGCCTGCCTTCGGCATCAAGCGAAGCATTGGCCTCAAACGACTGCTCGCCAAAAGCAAAGTCAGCCAGCGAGATGAGCTCGTAGTCGCCCGGCTGGGAGTTGTCGAACACCAAACGGTCGGCATCGAGCTGCGGCATGTCCAGGCCGTCCGTCGGCAGAATACGACGCAGCACGTCGTAGGTCAGATCGGTCTCGACATCGAAGGTCGGCGCGCACAGCTTGCCGCGGCTCACGCCGGCATCCATCGCCAGAATGACCAGCTCGCGCGCTCGCGTCATGGCGACATAAAGCAGACGAGCCCGCTCCTCGAGCGAAAGCTGCAGGTCGTCGTTGCGCAAGTGAGCAAATGCCTCGGCGGGAGAACCCGTCGCGCAGACATCCTCCATGAGCTCTGGCGGCAGCCACAGCGACGTGCCCTTGCCCTTAAACGCGTGCTCAAACTGCTTTTTGACGTCATCGCCCTTTACGAACGTGCCGTCCGCGAGTTTAACGCCGTCGAAGCGTGCAGGCAGTGCCACGACCTGCGCTCCGCCCTCGACGCGACCCATCTGTGCCGCACCGGACGATTTGCGCACGCCAAAGCACTCCGCAACCGCCACGACCGGATACTCCAGGCCCTTGGACGCATGCACGGTCATGATGCGTACCGCGCCGTCACCCTCCTCGTTGAGCGCGCCCGGGGCTTCCTTGCCCGCCAGGAAGCGGTCAAAGGCCAGCGCAATGGAGCGCGGCGAGTTACCGAACTCGGCCTCTGCCTCGGCCACGGCGTCGAGCGCCTTGAGCACGTTGGCGGCAATGGCCTTGCCCTCGGGACCACGCTGTGCCAGACGCACAAACCAGCCCGAAGCGTTGACCACGTCGCGCGCGATCGCCGCGAACGAATCGCGGCCCACACGACGAAGCGCATAGCATAGCACCTCGCGGGCGCGCGTCACGAGCGGCAGGCTCTGCAAGCCCGGCACATCGGAATCGCTCATGATGCCCGCGTCGATGTTGCGGCGCGAGGTCTCCCCCGTCTGGTCGTCCAGCTTGGTCGCCAGCGCCAGGAACTCCTGGGCGCCGAGCGCAAACATCGGCGAGGCCAGCAGCGGCATAAGGCCCTGCGCCGTATCGGCCGGATTGGCGAGCGCGCAGACTAGGGCGCGCACCGTCTGCACCTCGGCTGCCTGGGCAAAGACCGAGCCACCCGCGATCACGCAGTCGAGTCCTTGGTCGCGGAAAGCCTGGGCATAGACGTCGGCGTTGGTCATGCGGCCCAGCAGCAGCACCATGCCGCCCTGGGGCTGACCGGCATCGGCAAGCGCGCGGAACCGCTCTGCGATCGCGCGGGCCTTGGCCTGTGTGCGCTCCTGCGTACTGCCGCCGGCAACAAAGAGGGCCTGACGACGCGAGGCGTCTGCCACCAGCGTGTCCTTGCGGCCGTCGCTCGCCTCAAGATCCAAAAAGCCCTGCATCAGGCCGCCGTCGTCGCCGTCGAAGACGCGAGCCACATAGCGTAGCACCTCGTCGTGGCTGCGGAAGTTGCGCACGAGCTTAACGAGCTCGCCAGCAGGGGCGTCGGCCGCGGCAGTCGCCTCGGGCGCGGCAGACGAGCCCACCTTGCGCTCCTGGCGACGGAACACCTCGACCTCCGCCCCGCGGAAGCGGTAGATCGACTGCTGTGCATCGCCTACGGTACACAACGCGCGCTCCCCCGCACCCGTCAGGTAACGGATCAGGTCGACCTGCATCTGATCGGTATCCTGGAACTCATCGATCATGACCATCTTAAAGCGACCCTCGTATGCCGCTCGGATGGCCGGGTAATCGCGCAGGGCCTCGTAGGCCATGCGCAGCAGATCGTTGTTGTCGAGGGCAGACTGGCCGGCCTTGAGCGCGCGGTACTCAGCCTCTACAGCACGGGCAAGCCCCACCAGTGCCTCGAGCGCGGGACCGCCGCAGGCCAGCACGATATTGATAAACGCATCGGCGGCCTCTGCCTTGAGTAGCTCCACCTGCTCCTTAGGGAATGCCTTGCTCGCGCGCGGCATGGTGCACGACATCATGAGTCGCGCCGCATCGGCCATGGTCTTGCCGCTCGCCTCGAACGCGTCGATGGCATCGAGCGCCGTCTGCGCTTTTTCGGTCGCGGCCTTGCTTGCGCCCAACGCCGATCGATAGGCATCGGCAAGGGCCGAGGTGTCGGCCTGGCCGCGCGCCACGCGCACGTCGTCCATACCGCCCGGCAGCTGGCTCGAGAGCTCCAGCAGGTCGCGCACCAGACCCTTGATGGTCGTGCCGGCGCCAAAGGGACCGCCCTCGCCCGCCATGGGATACCAGGCGTAGAGGGCCTTGAGCGATGCCGCGAGCTCGGGGGCGGCATCGGGCGCCGTCGCGCGGGCCAGCACATGCTCAACAGCCTGATCCATAAGCTCATCGGTATCGGTAAGCACCGTGAACTCGGGATCGATGCCCAGCTCCAACGCATGCGCGCGCAGGATGCGCGAACACATACCGTGAATGGTCGAGATCCAAGCGTCGTCGACGGTCAGGGCCTCCTCGTCCATACCCTCTTCGATAAGCGCGCGACGCACGCGGTCGCGAATCTCGGCCGCGGCATCTTTGGTAAAGGTAATGGCGAGCACCTGGTCCAGATGCTCGACAAACGGACCGGATTCGGGCGAGAGCGCGTAGACGATGCGGCGCGTGAGGGTAAAGGTCTTGCCCGAACCGGCACCCGCCGAGACAAACAGCGGACGGTCGAGCGTTTTGACGATCTGCAGCTGTTGCGGCATCAAAGTCGAAAGATCCATGGTCTACACGTCCCTCCTTACAAACGTTCCTTCGTGGTTATACGAGCAGCGCGCATGCGCGGCCTGAGCCGACGTCGGGTCGACGGCGGCAACGTCGCCTGCCTCGAGTTCGTGCAGGCGCTCGGCGATGCCGGCCTCCACGCGATCGAGCAGGGCGTCGAAGTCCATGCTGCCACCCTCGCCGGGAAAGCCCTTCTTAAGCCCCGGGATGCGGCCGTCACCACGCTCCTCCTCGAGCAGCTCGGCACTCGCGGCGCCGCGCAGCGCCGGTTTGCCGCCCTTGGTCGAAAAATAGAGCGCCGCACGGGCATCCAGATCCAGCGCCCGGCGCATGGCCTGCGCATAGATAAGCGTCTGGGTATGGGGCGGCAGCCACCGCGGGTCGTCGATGGCGGCCTCGCCCGATTCCTCGTCGCGCACCGTGGGGTCGGCGAGTTTAAACTCCTCAACGCCCGTGCGATGCTTGTAGTCGATTACCACGGCGCGATTCTCGGCATCCACATCCACGCGGTCGATGCGCCCGCCGAGCGGCCAGCCGGCATACTCGACCTGGAGCTCGTTGAACGCAAACTCCAGGTAGCGCGGCGCGAAGGGCGCGAGCGCCTCGGACTCGTAGGCAAGAACGCCCTCCAGCTGCGGCAAAATCTCGGCCACCTGGCGCTCCTCCACCGGGGAGAGCGGCACGAGCGGGCCCTCGGTACCGCGCTTGCCCGCATGCTCGGCCAAGGTCTCGTCAAAGACCTCGCGCAGCAGCTCCTTCGCGCGTGGCAGATTCATGGGTGTCACGCGCTCCATGCCCTCCTGGGGCAGACGGGCATGCAAGTGTTCCAGCACGTCGTGGACAAAGTTGCCCTTCTCCATGTTGCCAAAGCCCGCATCGATGGACTGGGGCTTGACGCGATACGACACGAACCAGCACAGCGGGCAGGTCGAATAGGCCTCGATCTGCGAGGCAGACGTCAGGCGCGGCACCAGCGGCGCATCCTCGCCCTCGCCATCGCGACGGCGCAGGACCAGATACGGAATGGCTTCATCGCTCAGATGCTGAGGAGCTTCGCAGGTCACGCGCTCGCGCCTAAGACCTTCGCCTGCCGCGGGATCGAAGTCCCTTACGATATCGCCCTCACCCACGCACTTCGCCTTGTCGGCGCCAACGGCCTTAGCGTCGTCAGCGGCCTTGTCGGCGTCAGCGGCCTTGTCGGCGTCAGCGGCCTTAGCATCGTTAGTGGCCTCGGCATGCGCCCGCAACTCGGTCCACACGGCAGCCGGGTAGCACTCGCGTGCCTGGCGATCGTGCGTCACGCGGGCGAGCGCAACCGGACCGCTCGCCGCCTGCATTGCACGGCCAAAGCGCACGCGCAGCAGGGCGGCGGGCTCCAAAGACACGCCGTCGCGACGCAGTTCGGCCGTCAACGTGGCAAGCGGGCCCTCTTCGTGCGAAAGCGGGTAGCTGTCCAGGTCGACATCGGCAAACAACACGGCATCGTAGCCGCCAGGACGCAGGACCGACGCATCGGCAAGCGACGCAAAGCGTACTTGCGCCCGTGGCGGGCGATCGACCTCGTAGGTCGCGTAATCGTACGCGGTACTGCGCTTGTCCACCTTGGTTCGAACGCCGTCGAGAACCGGTACGGTCGCGGCCTGCGACACGTCGAGCGCGCGAGCATTGTTCATAAGGATGTCGATGGCATGGCGCAGCAGAGCCGTCTCCGCCTGGCGACGGGCCTGGCCGTCAAGGCCGCCTAGAGCGCGATCGGACAGCGCCTCGGCAACGGCGAGCATGGCCTTGAGCGCCGTCACGGGTTTGTCGCGCCACAGCGCCTGAAACACGTCCGAGACCACGCACGGCACGTTCTTAAACCAGTTTTCGTCGCTGGCGGCCTTGCGGGCGCCCCTCACCTGGCCCTGTACGCTCTGCAGCAGACTCTTGACGCCCGCCGCGGTCTTGCTGCGCGACAGGCGCATGTTCTTGTCGAAGCCGCGGGCGCTCGCGGCGTCGGCACCCGAAAGCGGACTGTAAATCCAGTCGGTAAGCTCTGGAGCGGGCCACCACTCGGTCTTGGAAGCGGCGCCCTCGTCGGCGGCTTTCATACGCTCAATCAGGTTGGCGAGCGCCGTAAACTGCCTGCCCGCTATGGACTGGGAAAACGCCGTGAACTCAGTCGTCTCGGCCGCAATGTGGCGCGCCGCCAAACGGGTAGCGAGTTCGCCGAACAGCTGGGGCGCCCGGGCGGAAACCACGAGCACGCGCGCGGGGTCGGCGTTCGTCGCGACGCCGTCGCACGACACGGACTCCTCGCATGCCGCGACCAGGTTCTCGAGAGCATCCACATAAGCGCGGGCGCGGGCATGGGGGCCGGCCACCTCTATAAAAATAGGCTGGGCAACAGGCGCAGAAGCGGTCTCGGACGCGCCAGCGTTCTCCCCCAACGGGGCGACCTCAAACAGCACACCGCGGGCATCAAAGGCGGCAGCCAAATCCTCACGCATCGCCGCCTGCTCGCAAGCGAGCAGCACGACAACCTCTCCCCCATTGTTCGCCACGGCCGACAACAGCTCGAGCAGGCCATGCGTAAACGACGTGACACCACGCACGCAGACGGCGCGGGCGCACCCCGGCAGGTTGTTCGCCAGGGCTTCTGTCATCATATCGGCGGCTTCGCAGGGCTCGACCATGTCTCGACGGTCCAAGCCGCTCGCATAGGCGCTCAACAGCTCGAACACGCGGGCCTCGGCGTCGCTTTTGGGCTCGGGCTGAGTGGCGGCATCGCGGCGGCGCTCGTCGCCCGTCCCCGCCACGCCCGGCAACACGTCGCGGGCCATACGCGCAAGCATGCGTACCGTGCCCTGACTGCGCGAGAGCGGCTGCAGGGCAGCGTCGTCGCGGCGGTCGATCATGTCCGAGAACAGCATCTGGCGCTGAAGGTTATCCACAAAGCTGCGGCCATCGCCCATAAGCTCCCACAGCGAGCGGAGCCACGATGCAGGCGTCTTGTAGTCGATGCCCAGCGAAGCCCCGACTTCTGCCGCATCATGGCGGCACAGGTCGAGCTCGGCAAATGTTGGCGCCAACAGAACAGCGCGCCCGTGGCGGGCAACCAGGTCGGCCAGCAGCGCCGCCTCGGCATCGCTCAAATCCGTGCCGGCATTAGTGGTATAGATTCGAACAGGCATGGTCCTCCACTCAAACTGTTCGCAATGTTCAACGCATCTATCCTACCCGCCCGCGCGGACAACCTGACCCCAATGCACCAGATCCCCTCGATGATCCGTTTTCCTCCGTCCCCAAGAAATCGATTTCGACACACAAAAACCGCCCCCGAAGGGGCGGCTCCAGCTGATTCGTTTGTTGCCGTTGGCCTACTCGCCATCCTCCAGCTTAATGAGGATTTTGCGGTAGCCACCGTACTCGCCGTTGAGCGCCTTGGACACACGGCTCACCGTGGTGGACGACGCGCCGGTACGCGCCTGAACCTCGACATAGGGCTCGCCCTCGTCCAGATAACGCGCGACCTGCAGACGCTGCGATAGATCGCAAATCTCGCGCGGCGTGCAGATATCGGTCAAAAACGCTTGGATATCTTTCTCGTCGTCCAAAAGGCTAAATGCGTGGACCAGCTGCTTGACATCAGGCTTGTCAAACATGTTCTCGATATTCATCGATCACCGCCAAACCCGCCAAAAGGCATCGAAGTTGATACTGACATCGGGCATCGTTCGCCCGTTCTATGCAATAGGGCAACGCCTGTGGCTTTTGCCCGTAGCAGTTTAGCACACCACCAAACTAAAGCGACAAAACTCTCTGCCAGCGGCGCGTTTTCTAGGACGAACGCCGTTTTGAAACCGAATGCGCACGCAAGCTCCACGAATATCTGAGACAATGGGCGCCCAAACAGAGCCGTGCCCGAGCATCTGTCCGAGTTGCAAAGACATGTGCCTCTCACGCTCCCTCACCACGCCATGCGCAAGAAAGGATTCACACCATGCGCTTTATGCTCAACTGGCTTTTGACCTCAATCGCCATCGCGATCGCAACGTTTCTCGTCCCCGGCATTCAGCCCTTCGGCATGGCCGACGCCTGGGTCTGCTTTGCCTTCGTGGGACTGTTCCTCAACATCGTCGACTCGCTCGTTAAGCCGTTCCTGACGGTCATCTCGCTGCCACTCACTATTATCACGCTTGGTATTTTTCAGCTTGTGGTCAACAGCTTTATGCTCGAGCTGGCCAGCTACCTGTCGGTCAATCTGCTGGGCGCGGGTATCTCCATCGCCAGCTTTGGATCGGCGTTTATGGGCAGCATCCTGGTATCCATCATGCGCAGCATTCTCGACAGCATCGCCAGGAACTAAAGCGACCGGATACGGGCCGCCACAACACGCCAAAACGAAGGCCGTCCATCGCAACGATGGGCGGCCTTGTCATTTGCCAAGCCTCAGAGGACAAGAAAATCTACCATTTCTGCCCCGTCCCCCAATAGCAGGTGGGGCTAGATGACGTAGTCGTAGCCCTCGTTGGGGGCAACGAGCGTATCGAGTGTCACGCCGTCGAGGTAGTCGTTGATGAGCTTGTCCAGGTTCTTCCAAACATCGAGTGTAGGACACTCATCAGATCGCGAGCAACCTTTGCAGTCGCCGTCCAGGCATGCGACCGGTGCCAGGCTACCCTCGGTCAGGCGCAGGATCTCGCCCACCGTGTACTGCTCGGGCGGGCGCGTGAGCACGTAGCCGCCGCCCTTGCCGCGCATGCCCGAGAGCATATTGGCGCGGACGAGCGTGGCCAAAATGTTCTCCAGATACTTCTCCGAAATCCCCTGACGCGCGGCGATCTCTTTGAGGGGAATACGGCCTGCCGCCTGATGCTCGGCCAAGTCGACCATAACGCGCAAGGCATATCTGCCCTTTGTGGAAACCAACATATATATTGCTGCCTTTCGGTCTTTTAATTCGTAGAAATTCTAGCCGAAATATTGGTTTTGAAAATACCTATTCCCGTCAAGATGGTTAATCGACTCGTAATAATCTTCTATTTCCTATTGCATTACTAGGCTTTAGTGCCTACTATGCTTGCCAACAGCAAAACGAACAACCCATAAGGTTTGTGGGTTTCGCTGCTACCCACGCCGTAAAACCACACGGTATCCAGTCGTTTGAACACTTTGGAGGTTCACCATGAGCAAGGTTTACACGTCCATCGATCAGCTTATCGGCCACACCCCGCTCCTGGAGCTCACCCACTTTGAGGCAGACGAGGACCTCAAGGCGCGCGTGCTCGTCAAGCTGGAATACTTCAACCCCGCCGGCTCCGTCAAAGACCGCGTCGCCAAGAACATGATCGACGAGGCCGAGAAGGCCGGCAAGCTCGTGCGCGGCGGCGACTACACCATCATCGAGCCCACGAGCGGCAACACCGGCGTCGGCATCGCCTCGGTGGCGGCCGCCCGCGGCTACAAGGTGATCATCACCATGCCCGAGACCATGTCCGTCGAGCGCCGCAAGCTTATGCAGGCATATGGCGCACAGCTCGTGCTCACCGACGGCTCCAAGGGCATGAAGGGCGCCATCGCCAAGGCCGAAGAGCTGCAGAAGGAGACGCCCAACAGCATTATCGCCGGCCAGTTTGTGAACCCCGCGAACCCGGCCATCCACAAGACCACGACCGGCCCCGAGATCTGGGATGACACCGACGGCCAGGTCGACATCTTCGTCGCCGGCGTTGGCACCGGCGGTACCGTGACCGGCGTGGGCGAGTTCCTCAAGGAGCAGAACCCCGAGATTCAGGTCGTCGCCGTCGAGCCCGCCACCTCCCCGGTGCTCTCTAAGGGCCAGGCTGGCCCGCACAAGATTCAGGGTATCGGCGCCGGCTTTGTGCCCGACGTCCTCGACACCCAGGTCTACGACGAGATCATCCCCGTCGAGAACGACGACGCCTTTGCCACCGGCCGCGCCGTGGGCCACAAGGAAGGCGTGCTCGTAGGCATTTCGTCCGGCGCCGCCGTGTGGGCCGCACTGCAGCTGGCCAAGCGCCCCGAGAACGAGGGCAAGACCATCGTGGCGCTGCTCGCCGACACCGGCGAGCGCTACCTATCCACGGCACTCTTCCAGGACTAAGGTCTGTTGCCCATAGGTTGAGCCCAGGATGAACCGGTCTCCTCTCTCCCGGCAGTCTGAGCCCATCCCATCAGGGCGCCCCACGAGTCGTCCGAACTTGCTACAATGTCTGCGGCGCGGAACCAGCCTCCCGCGCCGCTTTTCTTTTTTGGCCACATGCCACCAAGGAGAACCTCCCCATGCACAACAAGCGCGTGCTCGTCGCCATGAGCGGCGGCGTCGATTCCAGCGTGACCGCGTATCTGCTCAAAAGTCAGGGTTACGAATGTGTCGGTGCCACCATGCGCCTCACCTGTCCCGCGCCCGATCCCGTCACGGGCATGAGCAAAGTCGATCGCGACATCGCTGACGCGAAGGCCGTCGCCGGGCGCCTGGGAATACCCCACCACGTGCTCGACTTGCAGCAAACCTTCGACCGCAACGTGATCGAGCGATTTGTGACTGCCTATCAGAAGGGGCTGACGCCCAACCCATGCATCATCTGCAACCGCCATATTAAGTTTGGCGCGCTGCTCGATGCGGCGCTGGACATGGGCTGCGACTACATCGCCACGGGCCATTACGCCAAAACAAGCCAAGCGGCAGACGGCACCTGGCAGCTACATCGCGGCGAAGATCCCAAAAAGGACCAAAGCTACTTTTTGTATTCGCTTACGCAGGAGCGCCTGGCGCGCACGATTTTTCCGCTGGCAGGCTTGGACAAAGAGCGCGACGTGCGCCGCATAGCCGCCGATCAGGGCTTTACCAACGCCCAAAAGGCCGAGAGCGAGGATATCTGCTTTATCGCGGACGGCGACTACGCGGGCTATATCGAGCGCCGCTGCGGACATGCCGCTGCACCGGGCGATATCGTGTGGCGCGACGGCAGCGTGGTCGGAAGCCACAATGGCGCCTTGCGCTATACCATAGGCCAGCGCAAGGGCCTGGGCGTCGCGATGGCGCACCCCGTGTACGTAACGGGCGTCGATGCCGCCAACAACATTGTGCATCTGGGCGAGGCCGAGGACCTGACGGCCACAGCGCTCACAGCCAACGACTGGATTTGGAGCGCCCCTGCCGACCACATGGAGGTAGAGCTCACGTCCGGCGGCATTCGCGTGGGCGCCAAATACCGCTACCGACAGAAAGACCAGGCAGCGACCCTTACGCGCGGCGAAGGCGGGCAAATGTTGCTGACCTTTGACGAGCCGCAGCGAGCCATCGCCCCCGGCCAGGCAGTCGTAGTCTACCGCGGCGACATCGTCCTGGGCGGCGGCACGGTGACCGGCGCGCTTAAGTAGCCGCGGGTTTATCGCTGCACGTGTCGAAGTACCTCAACAGCGGCACCAACCTCGATTACGCGACGCTCGAGGCCGCGGCAAATGGCCTCGAGTCGACCCTCCGCCGTCGCCCATTCGCTCTGCGAAAGAATCTCGATCGCCTCATCAACAAATCCGTTGAGCCGCGATGAATCGAACCAATCGAGCGAGTCCGCAAGCGCCAGCTGGGCGGAAGGGTCGGGCCCAAACGGCTTAGTGGAAAACCCAAACTCCCCAGTTGCGAGCACGGCAGTTGGTACGTTGTACCACAGGCAGTTGCCGCTATCGAACAGCGGAGCAGGTTTTATCTCCAGGGTGTCGACATTGCGGATGATGCCGAAGTTTCGCCAATGGCGATCGCTGTTGGCCAAAAGGGCATCGCAGACAATCATCTGCGACATAGACCTTCTCACGGCGGCCTCGTCTGCTCCATGCCTACCAAGAAAGCGGCAGTACCGGTCGTACGTCGAGCTTCCTCGCTGGCCGCCAAGGGCGTTCTTAACGTAAACAGCCGGAACATATTCCTCGCGGCCGTCAAGAAAGTCGTCGCACAGGCACACGGGGCCATCGAACATCCGCTCAAGCGTATAAGGAACAAACTCGCCCTCCGACAGCAAGCGACGATGCAGGGCCGTTGCAACCGCCTCGTCAAAGGGACGCTGATCGTCCATCCCGCACCCTTTAGCCAAAACGCGAATGCCGTTTCGGATCATCCACGATTTAGGAAGCTCGCCCTCGGATGTGTTGTCGGGATTTTTAAGACCGATGCCCTCCAGCCAACCCGAACGCTCTTCGGGCGCCGATCGCTCAAATTCGTTCTCAAAGTAATTGATGTTTCGCCATTCGAGCCCGTCGCATTCTGCCGGTCGCAGCCAATAACAATCCGAAAGTGATAGGCCCAGGCACTGAACCGGCACCTCAACGCCGTTGACAATCCCCAGCTCGCGGTAGCGCGAAACGAGTCCGGGGCGGACGTCAGGCACCGACCGATGGCTCCACCACACGTTGAGCTCCCGCTTATTCACCGTTGGAGAAGAGCTCGAGCATGTGCCAAACGGCATTCGTTGCGCATCGAGGACCTCGGCGATTTCGAAGGAAAACTCGCGCGTCGGATCAAATGAGACATGCGCGACCTCATGGTCGGCCGACATCAGCGTAAACTTGCGTCCCACATCGGCCGCAGGACGGCGTCCTCGCTTGCGGACCTTTTGGTAGGCGGTCGCAGAATTGTACTCGACCATCTTCCGGCCGCCCACAATATCGCACACAAGCGTCCCCGATGCGGCAAGTTGCGATATGCGGGCTTTCGTAACGCCCAACAGGCGGGCGGCATCACCCATAGATAAGTACTCAGACGTATCCATACACCGCATCACCTCGTTAAGTAATTTACGCGTTTAGTTAATAGATTACTTACATCATAATACTAAACGACCTAAAGCGAAAAAAGGCCCGAGAAATCGGGCCTTAGCGATTGGTCAGCCGAGTCGCAAACTGCTTCCTTAGCGCTGCACGTAGGCGCGGACCAGCTCAAAGGTGTTACGCACACCGTCGATGTGGCTGCGCTCGTAGTTGTGGCTCGCGTACACGCCGGGGCCGATCAGACCATGGCGAATGTCGTAACCGGCCGAAAGCGTGGCCTCGACGTCGGAACCGTAATGCGGGTACACGTCGATGGCGTAATCGAGCTCCAGCTCGCGCGCGATATTAGACAGCGTGGTTACCAGGTCGTAGTTGTACGGACCACCCGAATCCTTGGCGCAAATCGAAACCATGCGCTCGGTGCAGCCCAAGTCGTCGCCCACGCAGCCCATGTCAACGCTGATCATCTCGCGCGTGTCGGCCGGCACGAAGGCGCCGCCGTGGCCGACCTCCTCGTACACGGTAAAGAGCAGCGACACCTTGCGCGAAAGCGACACCTCGCCGTCAGCAACGGCGCGGGCCAGACCCAGCAGAATCGACGCCGACAGCTTGTCATCCAGGAAGCGGCTCTTAATGTAGCCGCTCTCCGTCACCGTGGTACGCGGATCCATAGCGATGATATCGCCCGTCTGAATGCCCAGCTCGAGCACATCATCCTTGCTGTCGACGTTCTCGTCGAGCAAGATCTCCATGTTTTTCTCGATGGTCTTGACCGGTTCATCGGCCACGTGCGCCGAAGGCTCGGTATTGAGGACCACACCCGTGTACACATTGCCGTCACGCGTGTAGACGGTGCAGTTCTCGCCATCGGCCGTAGACCACTGATGCCCGCCGAGCGTCGTGGGACGCAGGCGACCATTGTCCTTAATGGAGCGCACCATGGCGCCCAGGGTATCGACATGGCTCGCCAACACCAGCGGCTCGCCCTCGCCGCCAAGCTCAACCAACACGTTGCCCTTATTGGAACGCTCGGGCCCAAACCCCATCTCGCGCAACGTTTCCATTAGATAATCAGTCGCCGCACGGGTATAGCCCGTAGGCGAAGCAATCGAGGTCAGCGCCTTCAACTGGTCAGTAATATAGGAGAGCGTTGAATCCATCTTGGACACCAAAGTCACCCTTTCATATCGAATTAAACCCACAGCAACAATACCACCGCGAACCATCTTTTTACCGAGCGAGACGACCCATCGAGCTCCCCAGAACTGCGCCCGCCACGATAACGAGCCGGCGGGCCCCTGCCCGTTAGCCCCAGAATCTTTCCGCAGGACGGAAGAAGCCCCCGCCGCACGAAGTGCGCAGCAGGGGCTTCCGACATGTCCGAGGACGATTGTGGGGCTAACGGGCAGAGGCCCGCCGAACCAAGTTAGGCAGCCGGGCAGATCTTCTTGAAGAGCTCGATGACGTCGTCGAGCGTCGCCTCGCGCGGGTTGCCCGGGAAGCAGGCGTCGGCCATGGCGTCCTTGGCCAGGACCTCGATCTCGTCGGCCTTCATGGCCTCGCAGACGTGCGGGATGTTCACGTCGGCGGAAAGCTGCTTGACGGCGGCGATAGCGGCATCGGCGGCCTCGTCGGTGCTCATGCCCGTGGTGTCAACGCCCATGGCGACGGCAACCTTGGCCAGGCGCTCGGCGCAAACCGGCTTGTTGAACTCCATGGCGATCGGCAGCAGCATGGCGCAAGCGACGCCGTGCGGGGTGTCATAGTGAGCGGACAGCGTGTGAGCCATGGCGTGGTCGATACCCAGGCCAACGTTGGAGAAGCCCATGCCGGCGACATACTGACCAAGAGCCATGCCCTCACGGCCGGAGCCGGGCTGGCCGGACTTGGCCTCGGCGACGGAGTCGCGCAGGTTCTCGCTGATCAGCTTGATAGCCTCAAAGTGGAACATGTCGGAGAGCTCCCAGGCGCCCTTGGTGGTGTAGCCCTCGATGGCGTGGGTCAGAGCGTCCATGCCAGTGGAAGCGGTCAGGCCGGCGGGCATGGAGGCCATCATGTCAGGGTCGACGACGGCGACCTCGGGGGCGTCGTTGGTGTCGACGCACACGAACTTGCGGACCTTCTCGGGGTCGGTGATGACGTAGTTGATGGTCACCTCGGCAGCAGTACCGGCGGTCGTCGGCACAGCGATGGTGAACACGGCGTGGTTCTTGGTGGGAGCAACGCCCTCGAGGCTGCGAACGTCGGCAAACTCGGGATTGTTGATGATGATGCCGATGGCCTTGGCGGTATCCATGGAGGAACCGCCACCGATGGTCACGATAGCGTCAGCCTCGGCGGCCTTGAAGGCCTCGACGCCGTCCTTGACGTTCTGGATAGTGGGGTTGGGCTTGATCTCGGAGTAGAGGCTCCAAGCGATGCCGGCAGCGTCGAGCTCGTCGGTCACCTTAGCGGTAACGCCAAACTTGACCAGATCGGGGTCGGAGCAGACGAAGATCTTCTTGTAGCCGCGACGCTGGAGCTCGCCGGGAATCTCCTTGATGGCGCCGGAACCATGATAAGAAATGGTGTTGAGAACGAAACGATTAGCCATTGATAGCCTCCCATCGTGTGCGGGGCACCTATTACGCCCCGCGCTATAAGTTCCATCCTAACGCTTTTGAAACAAAAAACGCGTGAGAACGTCAAAGTTGTTAAAGCGTTTCAACATAATAATAGAGCCCTAGCCCTTTCCTCCCGACAGCAGCGTAGGCTAGATTATAGGAGCACTCGCCCAAAGAATACGACCCGCTCAGTCTATAAATTGTTTCTGTTTTAGCAATATATGTTTGACAATACGTTTATAAAAGGATACTTTATAGTAAATAATATGCATGCAGCAAATAGCATCATTCATTTTGTTAGAAATTGCCCATGCTGTTATTGCAGCTGCATGTACTACAACGTACAGCGTAATTCTCCGCACGAAGCAGATGACGGCTCCAATTCGATCGAGGCGATGACGCGTGATAGCTACTGGTCCTAAATCGAGCAAGACGGCTACAAACGAATATCGAATCTCAATTGAAGGTAACCCTTATCCGCATGCTCTAGCTCTCATCAACCCAGCGGGAGACAACCTCAACATCAAAAGACATGGGTTCACGGGTCCACTAGGACAGCTATTGAGTCTTAAATATACCGTTTATGACGATGCAAATGAAAAACTCTTTACTGTCGTCGACGGTGGTTTTAGTAACATGCCCAGGGTTGCGCTCATCATCGAACACAAGGAAGTTGCGGTGTTCGATTATGGCCTAAACAGACTTGAGATGAAGTGCGTAACGAGCATACCGAATTACACAATAAAAGGTAACTTCCTATTTGGAGATTACGACATATTCAGTCAACGGGAAGTGAAGCTATCTTCAGTTAACGTCCTTCAATGTGATAAACAATCGTGCTTTAACATACAGGTTTTGGATAAAGCCGAATTAGCCGCCGCAATTGGAATACCCACAGCCATTGCCCTTCTGAGGGCTCGGATTGAAGAGCATCTCGAATAAATTGCAAAAAGCAGTTCGTAACAACATTCAGGAGCTAGATAGTTTTTCTGGCTCCTGAAGCTGTACTACATAGAGATGAAAAATATTGCGGCAAAGGGGCTGTCCCTCTGCCGCATTCGGTTACTTTCGACAGCCCTCTTTCCAAGCCTCGGCCGCAACCTTCCAGCGAAAACGCAAGTCGCGCTCGCGGTCGATGAACATGATGGCAAACGCGACAAACAGCAGCACGCTCGCCACGACGATGGCGTGCAGACCCATGCGCTCAATGCACCAATTGCCCAGCACGGCGCCAAACACAAAGGTAAAGATCACACCAAAGTACAGCAGGCCGTTTTCCAAAAAGCCGCGCTTGTGGGTAATGATGTAGTCGTCCACGTTTTGCAAGGCATTACGAAGGTTGCCGATACACATGGTCGTGGCGATGCCGTGTCCATGAATCTTGCGGAAACTCTCGACCTGCATACCGCAGGCAAACGAAGTAAGGCAGTTGGCGAGCAGGTTGAAATCGCCGCCCGGGATAAAGCTCACGCCCAGCAAGATAACAGCTTCAAAAAACACCGTCACCTGGCGCCAGTGAATCACGCTGCCAAAACGCTCGTGTACCAGGTCGGCAAGCATAATGCCCACGGCAAACGACACCACGGGGAAGAAATAGCGTCCCGCGAGCGCCCAATTACCCTCCGAGATGCTCACGCCCACCAACAAGATGTTGCCTGTCTGCGCGTTGGCGAAAACATGATCGCGCCCAATGTACGAATACACGTCCATAAAGCCACCGGCGAGCGCCAGAATGATGCCCAGCTCGATGGACTCCGATATCTGCTTGGCACGCTGCATCGTCGTGCGGCCTCCTTGTTGACGACCCTCTCGTGCGTTGGCGGAGACATAGCCGCCGTTCATACTGTAACCCATTGACAACATGGCGTGCGCGCGAGACGGGCTCCCCAACGCGCAGATACACAGTCTGGAAACAAACGGCGGGCGCGGCGCCACACCCGACGCCCGACGCCTCGTGTACTCCACCAGTCTTTTTAGCCCCGTCCCAAAAAGACTGGTTACAATTACGTGCAGCATACAAACACAGGGAGGGATCGTGGCAAAAAAGCCTCAGCACGCTCAGAACAACCAGCGCAGTCAGCAGGGCAAACAGGGCCAGCAACAAAAGCGCGGCGGCAAGGCGCAGGCCACGGTCGCCCGCACCAAGCATTCCCAAGCGACGCCCGCCCGCCCCTGGCGACCGGGCCGCGATAAGTTCCTCCCCGTCAGCCGCGCCGACATGGATGCGCGCGGCTGGGACCAGTGCGACTTTGTCTACATCTGCGGCGACGCCTACGTGGACCATCCAAGCTTTGGCATGGCCATCATCAGCCGCGTGCTCGATGCGCATGGCTACAAGGTGGGTATCATCTGCCAGCCCGACTGGACCGACCCCGCCAGCATCACCGTGCTCGGCGAGCCGCGCCTGGGCTTTCTCGTCAGCGCCGGCAACATGGACTCCATGGTCAACCACTATTCGGTGACCAAGCACCGCCGCCACACCGACGCCTATACCCCTGGTGGCGAGGAGGGGCGCCGTCCCAATCGTGCCGTCACGGTCTACGGCAACCTCATCCGCCAGACGTTCAAGGACGCTCCCATCATCATCGGCGGCATCGAGGCAAGCCTGCGCCGCCTGGCCCACTACGACTACTGGCAGGACAAGCTCAAGCGCTCGGTACTGCTCGACTCGGGCGCTGACATCCTCATCTACGGCATGGGCGAGCACGCGATTGTCGAGATCGCCGACGCGCTCGATGCGGGGCTGCCCGTCGATCAGATCACCTATATCAACGGCACCGTCTACCGCACGGGCTCGCTCGACGAGGTCTACGACTACGACCTGCTGCCCAGCTGGGACGACCTTACCGCCGACAAGCTCAACTACGCGCGCAGCTTTAACGTGCAGCAGCAGAATATGGACCCCATCACCGGTCATCGCCTGGTAGAGCCCTACCCCAACAGCGTCTATGTGGTGCAGAACCCGCCGTCGGCAACACTCACCACCGACGAGATGGACGAGGTTGCCGAACTCCCCTACGCACGCGATTGGCATCCCGACTACGACGCGGCGGGCGGCGTGCCGGCCTTTGCCGAGATCAAGTTTTCCATTAGCTCCAACCGCGGCTGTTTTGGCGAGTGCTCGTTTTGCGCCCTCACCTTCCACCAGGGCCGCGTGTTGCAGATGCGCAGCCACGACTCGATCATGCGCGAGGCCGAGCTGCTCACGCGCGATCCCGAGTTTAAGGGCTATATCAACGACGTGGGCGGGCCGACGGCCAACTTTAGCCGTCCTGCCTGCGACAAGCAGCTCAAGCACGGCGTGTGCAAGAACAAGCGCTGCCTGTGGCCGAGCGTGTGCAAGAACATGGTGGTCGACGAAAGCGGCTACACGCAGCTGTTGCGCGATCTGCGCCAGTTGCCGGGCGTCAAAAAGGTCTTCGTCCGCAGCGGCATCCGCTTTGACTACACCATGGCCGACGCCTCGGACGAGTTTTTGTGCGAGCTGTTGGAGCATCATGTCTCGGGCCAGCTGCGCGTAGCGCCCGAGCACGTGAGCGACGCGGTGCTGTCCGTGATGGGCAAACCGAGCCGCGCCGTCTACGATGCGTTCTGTCGTAAATTTGAACGCTTGAACCGCGAATACGGACTCAAGCAGTACGTGGTGCCGTATCTGATCTCGAGCCACCCCGGCTCGACGATGAAGGAAGCTGTGGACCTTGCCGAGGCCGTGCGCGACATGGGCTACATGCCCGAGCAGGTGCAGGACTTCTACCCCACCCCGTCCACCATGTCGACCTGCATGTACTACACCGGCGTGGACCCACGCACCATGCAGCCGATCTACGTGGCACGCGACCCGCACGAGAAGGCCATGCAGCGTGCGCTCATCCAATACCGCAAGCCCGAGAACTACAAGCTCGTACGCGAGGCACTGGAAAAGGCCGGCCGCCGCGATCTGATTGGCTACACCAAGCATTGCCTGATTCGCCCCGTGCCGCCGCGCCCGGGCGAGACATCTGCCGGCGGGGGGCATGGCACCGGCAAGAAGGGCGGCAAGGCCCACGGTGGCGTTGGCGGCGCTGGCAAGGGACCCAAAGGCAGCAAGGGTCACGGCGGCATGTCGCGTGCGCAGAACACCGCAGGCCGCAACCGTGCAGCCCAGGGGCGCCAGGGCGCCAACGGAGGCGGACGCCGCAATTAGGGCAGCGATGCGCTCGCTGCGTCCATCCCACACGCTTGGCGCAGCGAGCGCATTGCCTCAACGAGGATGACGCCGGCGATAGCGACCGTGATTGCCACGTCGAGCGGCGTGTTCACAAACCACAGCAGGCCCATGAGGTACGACCCGGCATTAAAGGCAAAGTGCAACAGGATCGTATAGCGAAGCTTTCCAGTCGTTACGAGCACCCAGCCAAAGACCAGACCGGCGGCACCCGCGTAGCAGCCCTGCACCCAATTCATGTGCATAAAACCGAAGATTGCCGCCTGCAACACAGTCGCCGCGGCGATACCCCACGTGCTTGGAGCCGCCCAGGGCACCATGGCGCCATCCTGTGCGCTCGCACGACGCCGGCGTTTCCAGAGCGGACGGCACTGCGGGTTAAACGCTCGGAGCGAAAACTCAAAAATGATACCGCGCACCAGCAGTTCCTCGCAAAACGGAGCGCCGAGCACCGTGGTCAGGACGGCCAGATAGCTCGTATCGCCCATGCCCGTCTCCTCGACAAGCTCGCTGTAATCGGCCGCGGCATCAGGCAACAGCGACAGCACGGCGTCGGTCACGTAGCCAACGACCACCTGCAGGGCCAGGCCGATCACGATAACGCAGGTGATGCGTTTCCACGCCCCACGCGCTCCCCCGCCAAGCGGGCGCTCGCCCTGCCAGCGCGCCATAAACGAGCGCGGCCACAGATAACGCCACCACAGCAGCGCCATCAAGAACGATGCCGTCTGCGCGACGGCCTGAAGCAATTGAATGTCGAGGTCATCGATCGAAAAACCCATGAACACCGATGCGACGCCAAGGGCGGAGAACAAAACGACGCTCAGGGCAATATCGGCAGCGACGACGCCAAAACAGGCAAGCGCCCAAATCATCGCATTGAGCATGCCAACCTCCTCAAAACCGTTCCCTAGTTCTACCACAACTTGGCAGAGAGCTGATCCCATGGGGACGGAGGAAAACGGATCACTTATTGATGAGAATCGGGCGCAGTGCCAAAAGCCCCGTTGGGCGAGATGTCGAACGGGAAGGTGCCGCAGCGATTGAACGCAGCGATAAACATGCGGATGGCGTTGGACGGCGTGGTACCCACGAGCTGGGTTGCCGCCGCGAAGGCTGCCTTCTCCTCGGGCAAGACCTTCGCGACAACCGGGGTCATGTGTTCTGCCATGGCGCTTCCTTTTTGAAACGACGGTAGTGCGGATAGATGCGGGCCACGCGGCTGGGCGACGGGCTGTGAAGGCAACCCGATTGGCCCGCATCCGGAGTTTGTTTCTGCGGCGTTGGTATTACTTGGTATTCCTAAGTATTACCCCGCAGATAGAATACCACATCTGCTCCACTCCAAAGGTAGATTTCTACCAAGTTGGTGCATATGAACCTGTCGCCCTTCTCACCAAACGGCAATGCCCCGTCCACGCAAATACGTGAACGGGGCATTGTTCAAATTGTGCCGTCAGTAACTCTTTTGCGCCAGCGGCCTTCTAGCTCTAGCTAAGCTCGGGCCAGTAACCCTTGTTGGCCTCGATCATGTCGTCGAGGACTTCCTTGGCGACCTTCATCGAAGGCACGGTCTTGTTGAGCGTAAAGGCCTTGAGCGCCTTCTCGTACGAACCCTCGATCGTGGCCTCGACCACAAGCTTCTCGGAGTTCAGCTGCTGCATCATGAGGCCCTGCTGGAACAGCGGGATGTTATCGCGGCTGATGACCTCGGGGCCGTTCTTGCCAATGTAGGCAGGCAGCTCGACCATGGCGTCGTAGGGCATGTTGGGGATAGCGCCCTTGTTCTCGCAAATGACCAGGAAGCGTTGCTTGGTGTCGTTCTTCAGAGCGATGGCCAGGTCGGCAATCCAGTCGCCGTGGCTGCCCGCATAGAACGTGCTCTCGTCAATCTCGCCGGTCTTCTCGTAGTGGTCGATGCCGTCGAAGAGGTTCTTCTCGCGCGTCTCCTCAACCTCGTTAGCACGGGTGCGCTCGGGGTTGGAATGCTCGACGAACTCCTTCTGCTGCAGGTAGTAGTTCAGATACGTGTTGGGCAGGTACTCCGGGAAGCACTCCATGATCTCGTACTCGCCCTTCCAGACGTAGTACCAGCTGCCCTTGGTGTGGCGGTTCTGCTCGGGGTGCTCGTCAGTGGCCTCCTCGGGCTTCTTTGCCATGAGCGAGCCCATGCCCTTGAGGTAGGAGTCGGGCAGCAGAATCTCATGCTCCTTGATGTACTCGCGCAGCTGCGGGAGCACCTCCTCGCCCTTGTGGCGGATCGAGGTGAACCAACCAAAGTGGTTGAGGCCAAAGTAATCGTACTCGACATCCTTCTTGTCGATATCGAGTGCGGCGCAAACCACGTCGATGATCGCGATCGGCATGTCGCAGATGTTGATGATGCGAGCGTTGGGACGCAGCACGCGGCAGCCCTCGGAGACGATGGCAGCGGGGTTGGAGTAGTTGAGAATCCAGTAGTCCTTCTTGGCGTACTTCTCAACGTCATCGATCAGCTCGACCATGGGGAAGATGGTGCGCATGCCGTAGGCAAGGCCGCCGCAGCCGCAGGTCTCCTGACCAACGCAGCCGTGACGCAGCGGAATCTTCTCGTCCTGCTCGCGCATGGCATAGCCGCCCACGCGCATCTGGGCAAACACGAAGCTCGCGTCGGTAAAAGCCGTCTCCTTGTCGGTGGTCACCGTGAGCTTGATGTCCAGGCCAAGGTCCTCGTGCAAAATCCAGTCCACGAGCACGCCGATCTTGCGCTGGCGCTCCTCGTTGATGTCGTACAGACGAATCTCGTCAACGTCGAGCTCGTCCTTGCGCAGGGCGATGGACTTGACGATGCCGGGGGTAAAGGTGGATCCGCCACCACACAGAGTAATGATCATTGTTTACTGCTCCTTCTCAATTGCGTTTTCGACCTTGTCGCGCATCTCGGCAACCTTCATGCCAAAGATGATCTGGATATTGTTGCCGTTGCGGTTGATGCCGCTGTTGGGCACGTGGTTGATGAGGCTCTCATCGATGAGGTCCGGGTTCTTAACGTTCACGCGGAGACGCGTAAAGCAGTTCTCGAGCTCCTCGATGTTGTCCTTGCCGCCAAGACCTGCGACCAGGTCGGCAATGCCCGCATCGACGCCCTCTGCGGGAGCCGCGGCAACAGCGCCCTGCTTCACCGCGACAGACGCGGCGGCCTCGCCCTCGGCAACGGACTCGGCGAGCTCGGACTCCTCCTCGCGGCCAGGCGTGTGGAGGTTGAGCTTCTTAATAAGGAAGGTGAAGAGGAAGAAGTACAGAGCGGCGTTGACGACTCCGAGCACGAGCATCATCGGCCAGTTGGTCTTATCGACACCGAGGACCAGGTTGGAAACCACGATATTGATGATGCCGCCTGCAGTCGAAGCGGGCACGGAGAGGACCTTGAGCAGGACCAGGAAGATGCCGGAAAGAACCGAGTGAACGACAAAGAGCACGGGAGCGGCAAAGACAAAGAGGAAGTCCATGGGCTCGGTGACACAGGAGAGCACAGCGGTGATGATCAGCGGGATGATAACGGCCTTGGTCTTATCCTTGTTCCCCTTGTAAGCGGTGAAGATAAAGGCGAGACCGATACCGATGTAGGGCCACAGGTTGTTGAAGGTGTAGCTGTTGAAGTAGGTGCTATCGGAGAAGGGCTGGCCCGTCATTGCCATCTCGGCGACACGGATGGGATAGGCGCCGGCGATAACCTGATCACCCAGCGTAAGGGTGCCGCCCACATCGGAGAACTGGAACGGGGTGTAGATGAGGTGGTGCAGACCGGTGGGAACGAGCAGCTTGTTGAGCATGCCGTAGATAAACAGACCGATGTTGCCCGACTCCTTAATGATGCCGGCAACGGAGGAGATGGCACCCTGAACCGGAGGCCAAACGATGCAGAAGCCAGCGCCCATGATCCAGGAGATGATGATCATGATCAGGAACGGAAAGCGAACGCCCGAGAACATCGAAAGGGCAATGGGGAACTGCTTGTTCGAGTACTTGTTGAACACGGCGCCGGTGATGCAACCAAGAATGATGCCGCCAAACACGCCGGTATCGAGCACCTGAATGCCCATAACGGTGCTCTGGCCGGTTCCGGTAAGGCCGAGCATGCCGCTCGCTTCGGCAAGAGAGCCGGTGGCGTTGAGCACGATGTTATTGGCCTGCAGGAACAGGAAGAACGACATCAGGGCGATCAGCGAAGCATGGCCCTTGTTCTTCTTTGCCATGGCGCCGGCGATGCCCACGCAGAACAGAATCGAGAGGTTGTTGATGATAAACATCAGCGACTGATAGACAACGGCGCCCACAAGCTGGAACGGACCGGAGCCCAGCACAGGAATCACGGCGCAGATGGTCTTGTTGGTCAGAATAATGCCCACGATGAGCAGAATGCCGGCAACCGAGAGATACATCATCGGCTGAACGATTGACTTCGCGAACACCTCCAACGGCGCTTTGAAATTGAACTTCTTTTTTGCGGTCATAGCGGTACTCCCCTTCCTTTTCCGCAAATTAAGACAGATGTGCCCTGGACAAGGCCATAAGCCCTGCCTTATATCAATCGATGTGTGGGCACGTTATGCCTAGAGACCAGGTTCTCCAAGCAGGTTAACAATGTGATATGCGAGATAACTCTTCTCGGCATCGGTAACGACAACGTTATAGGTAGACGACAAGTGGGCGGCTATGGCATCCGCGCACGAGAACGCGCACGGATACTTAGTTTCATCGATTCGGAACAGCGCATCGTCATTGATCTGCCCGGCCGCGGGGTCAAGCGCCCGCTGTGCGAAAAACTGCAGGTGGCGGACGAAACGCTCATAGGGCAACGAGGTGTCGTCGAGGGTCGCAGCGTAACGATCGGAAACAATCGCGAGTACGTCGCGAACAAGCTGGACCGAGATGATGAGACGGTCGGAGCGTTGCGGCATGGTGGCGTTGACGATATGCAGCGTAATAAAACCCTGCTCTTCTTCGCTCATCTGGATGCCCATATACTCCTTGACAATCTGCAGCGCACGGCCCGCAAGCGCATACTCCTTGCGATAGAACTGTTGGATCTCGAGCAGCAACGGATTCTCACAGGAGACGCCCTTGCGCTCGCGCTCCAAAGCAAGGCCGATATGGTCTGCGAGAGCAATGAGGATCTTGTCGTTGATATCAACATTGAGCTCTCGACGGAGCATCTGAACAATGTCCTCGGCAATCACGAGGTTGACGGTGGGAATGGACTCCAAAAGATGTGCCAAGCGGTCAATCGTACGCGAATCCTGAGAAGTGCCCTCCTGCAGCGCATAGGTCTTTTCGACCGATGTTTCATCGATAGCGTCGCCGGCATGACGGCCAAAGCAGAGACCTCGACCGATGACAATGAGCTCGGAACCATCGTCCGAAGTGACCATTGCGACGTTATTGTTGAAAACTCGCTTGATAACCACGGTACCCACCACAAGAATTTACTCGGAAAGCCAGACGACAGGCTCTTTAACAGCAACAGGACCGGAAGCATGCTCACGAAGAGTCGACTTCTCCGAGCGCTCGCACACGATAACGAAGACCGTGGGATCGAAGCCGGCGGCGCGGACCGCGTCGAAATCGACCTCGACGAGGGGCTGGCCCGCGTCGACATGGTCACCCTGGGCAACAAGCGCATGGAAGCCCTTGCCCTCAAGTTTAACAGTGTCGATTCCGATATGCAGCATCACCTGAGCAGAGCTGTCGTCAGACATGATGCCCAGCGCGTGCTCAGTCGGAAACAGCGCCGCGACGGTGCCGGAGACGGGAGCGCACACCGTTCCCTCTTGGGGAACCACGGCAACGCCATCGCCCACGGCACGGCTGCTAAAAGCGGGATCATTGGTTTTTTCTAGGTGAACAAGCTCGCCGGAAACAGGAGCGAGGATTTCGAACTCGGAAGTTGCAGTCTTCTGCTCATCCGAACCGCCCATCAGGCGAGAAAAGAAACCCATGGTGGCATGTCCCTTCATAAATATAGCCCAACCAAAATCAAGCGAATGCGTCCATAGAGACACATCCGTTCAAAGACTTTGGTTAGGCCCACGTCCGAGGGACTCGGTAACCTTCCGCATTTCTTTTTACGGGAGTTATTGTAGACAAGCCCAAAGCCAGAACAATCATTATGACCGGTGAACGGTATTTATTCTCCGATAAACGGTATCTATCTATGCGGCACTTGGGGACGTTCCTTTTCTGCCGGCACCCAGGGACACTCCTTGCTCTGACACCTTTGCACCAAAAAGGGCCCCGAGCATAGTCTGCTCGGGGCCCAAACTCATCTCGCCTTACCGCGCGACGCGTATGTTACCTGCGCTTGCCGCCGCCGTCGCCGGGACGACGGGAGCTGCTGCCGCGCTTGCCGCCACGGCTGTTGCCGTAGCTGCCACGGTTATCGCGACCGCCGGCACGGCCGCCACGGGAGCCGGCCTGGTTGCCGCCACGACCACCACGATAGCCGCCGCGACGCTCTTCGCGGGTATCGTCGTAGTTGCGCCAGTCATCGCGACGATCGCGGCTGGCACGCGGGTCACGACGATCGCGCGACTCGTTAGAACGACCAGCGCCGCCGCGGCCGCCATTGCT
>URDI01000026.1:0-27734 GCA_900546475.1 uncultured Collinsella sp. | reverse complement strand
CGCAAACGCCCGGGCTGTAGCCCGGGCTATGCCAGAGGTCGCCCCCAACACGAGCGCCGCCGCTCACGGGCGCGGCGTTGCCAGTGTGCGGTGCCGCCGGGGCGGTATCACCACCGAGCGTGCCCGCCGGACGCGGTGCCGGGATCTCGCCCGTGCCGTGGCTAAAGACAAACTTGCCATCGGCCACGTCGCACAGAACGGTATCGCCCTCGCCCCACTCGCCGGCCAGCAGCTCCTCGGACAGCGGGTCCTCGATGAGCTTTTGAATAGCACGGCGCAGCGGACGCGCACCGTTGGTGAGGTCGGTGCCCTCGGCCACGATCTTGTCATAGGCCGCATCGGTGAGCTTGATATTCATGCCGTTGGCGATCAGGCGCTGGCGCAGATCGTCCACCAGCAGGTGCGCGATCTTGGTGAGATTCTCGCCCGAGAGCTTCTGGAACACCACGATGTCATCGATGCGGTTGAGCAGCTCGGGGCGGAACAGGCGCTTGAGCTCGCCCATTGCGCGGCCGCGGATCTCACTCGAGGTGAGGCCCTGCTCGCCGGTGGTGCCAAAGCCAACGCTCGCATCCTGTGCGATCTCGCGGGCGCCCACGTTGGACGTCATGATGATCACGGTATTGCGGAAGTCGACCGTCTTGCCCTGGCTATCAGTCAGGCGGCCCTCCTCCAGCACCTGCAGCAGAATGTTGAAGATATCGGGGTGCGCCTTCTCGATCTCGTCGAACAGCACGACCGAGTACGGGTGGCGACGAACGGCCTTGGTGAGCTGGCCGCCCTCGTCGTGACCGACGTAACCCGGAGGGCTACCGATGAGCTTGGAGACCTCGAACTCGCTACCGAACTCGGACATGTCGAAGCTGATGAGCGCGTCCTTGCTGCCAAAGAGGTATTCGGCGAGCGTCTTGGCGAGCTCGGTCTTGCCCGTGCCGGTGGGACCCAGGAAGATAAAGCTGCCGCCGGGGCGACGCGGATCCTTGAGCGGCGAGCGGCTGCGGCGCACGGCCTTGGCAACGGCCTCGACAGCCTCATCCTGACCGATGATGCGCGTCTTGAGTACGCTTTCAGCCTGCAGCAGGCGACAGCTCTCGCTCTCCGTAAGCGAGGACACCGGCACGCCCGAGGTCACGGACACGATATCGGCGATCTGACTCACATCGATGGTGAGCGGGCTGGCGTCGAGCTCGGCGGTCCAGGCAGCCTTGGCCTCGGCGAGTTCAATCTCGGCAGCCTTCTGCTGCTCGGTGATCTCGGCGGCCTTGTTCATGTCGTCGCTCTCGGTGGCCTCCTGCGCGGCGGCCTTGAGCTCCTCTATACGATGCTCGGCCTCGCGCACCGGCTCGGGCGCGCGATTCGCGGCGATGCGAGCGCGAGCACCGGCCTCGTCGATGAGGTCGATTGCCTTATCGGGCAGGAAACGATCCTGGATGTAGCGGTTGGAGAGGTTCGCGGCGGCCTCGATGGCACCCTGCGTGTAACGCACGTGGTGGTGCTCCTCGTAGCGCGGCTTGAGCGCAGTCAGAATCTTGACGGTGTCCTCGACACTCGGCTCCTCGACATCGATGGTCTGGAAGCGACGCTCGAAGGCCGGGTCCTTGGTGAGGTACTTGCGGAACTCCTCGGCCGTGGTGGCACCGATAATCTGGAAAGCGCCGCGCGCGAGCACCGGCTTGAGCATGGAGCTCGCGTCGATGGAGCCCTCGGCGGAACCGGCACCGATGATGGTGTGCATCTCATCGATAAACAGGATGACGTCGTCGGCCTCGGTTGCCTCCTGGATCACGTTCTTGAGGCGCTCCTCGAACTCACCGCGATACTTGGCGCCCGCAACGAGACCCGGCAGGTCGAGCGTCCAGATATTCTGGTTCATAAGGTTCTCAGGCACGTTGCCGGCGGCGATCTGCTGCGCCAGGCCCTCGACGATGGCCGTCTTGCCCACGCCGGGGTCGCCCAGAATGAGCGGGTTGTTCTTGGTGCGGCGCGAAAGAATTTCCATCATACGCTGGACTTCCTTTTCGCGACCAATTACAGGGTCGAGCTCGCCGTCGCGCGCCTTCTGCGTGAGGTTGGTCGCGAACTGCTTAAGCGTATCGGTGCCACTCCCCTTTTGCTGAGAGGCATCCGAGCCGCTAAAGAACGGCAGGCCCGCGCCGGGACGACCAGCACCGGCGCCGGCGAGCGGACGCTTCTTGTCCTGGTCCTTGGCGGTGAGTTTCTCGATAGCCTTTTTGATGGAGGCGGACGACACACCCAAGCGCATGAGGATGTCCATGGCCATGCCGTTGCCCTCTTCGACGATGCCGATCAGCAAGTGCTCGGTCGACACGTAGGTCTGGTTGTTCTCACGCGCCACGCGGAATGAACGCTCCATCACGCTAATGACGAGCGGCGTAAAGGCGAGCTTAGCGGCCTCGGTCTCCTCACTGGGCTCGGGAACCGTGGTCTGGACCTCTTTGAGAGTATCCATGATGTCATCGTAGGAGATGTCGAGCGAACGCAGTGCCTCGGCGGCAATGCCCTCGTCCTCCTTGGCAAGCGCGAGCAGCAGGTGCTCGGTACCCACCTTATTTGAATGAAGATCGAGCGCCTCTTGCTTGGCCATGGACATGACCTTGCGCGCGCGATCGGTAAAACGGTCTAACATGCTAGTTCCTCTTAGACGAGCTAGTTTTTTCAAACGCAAAGCGCCGCCCCGCGGCAGCGCTTTGGTCTCTTTACCCATATGGAGTATATGTTAACCGTTGGGACCTTTCCTGCCCGTAGCCGCGCGACAACGTCTACAAAAAAGGAATCGCCAGGTGCGTCTGCATCGGCCCAACGAGCGTGGATTTTCGGACACCCATTCCATGAACGTGGGTAATCTCCCGTTTTGAGCCCGTAAACAGGCCAAAAACGGGAGATTATCCACGTTCATGTTATGCGGATCAGTTTCACTTGCGCCAATTAGCTGGTGTGGCGCCAGCGAGGGTCGGTGAGCGTACGCGCCACGCCCAGGCCAACGGGCAGAAACGCCACGATGAGCACTGCACGCACAAACCAGCCGAGCATATTGACCGTGTCGAAGGTGCACATGTAATACATCGAGCGATACAGATACAAGCCCGGCACCATAATGACAATCGACGGCACCGTGAGGGCGATGCGTGGGTAGGTGAGTTTGATTTCAGCTAAGCTCGCGAGCAGTCCCGATACCAGCGCGCCGATAAACGCTGCTGCCTCGGGAGGCATACCCACGCTCAGACCCAGGAAGGGAAACAGCGTCGGCGCATCAACGAGCGTAAGGCGCAAGGTATTAGACACGGCGCCGATGAGCCCTGCCGCCGCTGCCATCTTTACCGGACTGTTGAACATAACCGAGAAGCCAAATACTCCGACAAAGCTCATCACAATACGCAAGAGTGTAAGAGCCAACGGTGAGAGGCCGAGCGGGGCAAAATCATCCGGCGCCAGCCCCACACACTCGGCAACCATCCAGCCTACGAGGGTCGCCATCACAATAATCGACACAGCATACGAAAGACGCTCAATACCGCTTCGCATGTCGAGCTTAGCGATGTCGAGGCCTGCCGTAATGAGAGGAAAGCCGGGGATCACAAAGAGCATGGCGCCGATATAGCCTTCTTGGTGCGACATTGCCCCCGGTATGACCTGGCCAAGGCCAAGCAATGCCAGCAGATACGAGACGCAAGCGAGTGCAACGCCGATCGTCAGCGCGCTAAACTGGCCAAGGCCCTGCTTGAGAATATGGGAGCGCGCAAAGTTGCCGACACCAGCGCCCACAAATGCACAGGCCATCTCGATAGGGCCGCCGCCGAGCAAAAAGACAAAGGCGCCGCAAGCACAGGCCGCCGCAATGCCCTGTTGCCAGGGAGTGTAATCGGGTTTTGAACTCTCAACGGTCTTGAGCATCTCGTGGTACTCATGCACGGTAAACCGGCGCCCGTAAACCTCGATTTCCTTTAAGAAGCTCTCCATCATCCATATGCGATGAGTATTGACCCCCGTTGTGGGTAGGCTGACGACCTCGTTAAAGCAGTGACCATCTTCGATACAAGTACACTCAAACGACAGGAGACTTAAGTCAACGTGGATGGTGACACCGAGTACAGCGGCGACGCGATTCATGGTATCGCGTACACGCCAGGCACCCGTTCCGCTCGCGAGCATAAGCATACCGGTGCGGCAAATGATGGATGATTTATCGGTGAGCGGCGCATCGACGGCAAGCTCACCGCCTGCCGTCACGATCTGGCACCAGTCGGTTTTCATATGGAGGGCGCCGGCACGAACACCGTGGTGCAGAGGGACTCTTGAGAGCAACGAATCATGGCGCGAAGGCTGTGGGGGTTCCGTCGATTCGACCTCGTCCTCGTCGGGCCCTTCATCAACAAGGTCGAAAGCATCGAGCGACGCCGGCTCGCGACGATCGATCAGCTCCTCGTCCTCATCGTCAAAGTAATTGAACTGATCGAGCATGTCCTCTTCGATTGCACGATCGCTCGCGTCGTTCATATAGACGCTCCCTTCCTACCGACTAACCCCCATCCTAGGCAGCGACGGCTAAAAGAAACATAAAAGAGACGACTGTCATGCATGGAAGGCGTAAACCCCCAATGCGCCGGTAGACCCCAGACGACTAGGACTGTCCCCAAGTGCCGGCACAAAAGGAACGTCCCCAAGTGCCAACCAGGGCAACACCGCAGATAGAGGACGGACAGCGAAAGCCCGCCAGAGTGAGCAAGGTGCCTTCAAACAAAATGGCGCCGCAGGTTGAGCATAAGTCAGCGAGCGGGCTGCATTTGAGACAAGGTGACGTGAAACGAAAGGGCGCTGACCTTCTGGTCGCGCCCTTGAAGTTGAACGTCAGATTGTCCAAATGCGGCCCGCGCAGCGTCGAGCCGTTACGCGGTTCGTAGAACCGCGTAACTAGTTAGTACATCTTCGCGCCGGCAGGGATGGAAGCGTCGAGCTGGATCAGGTTGAGACGCTCCTCGCCCTCCTCCTCGTGGATGGCGCTGATGAGCATACCGCAGCTTGGGATGCCCATCATCTTGCGCGGAGGCAGGTTGGTGATGGCGAGCAGGGTCTTGCCGACCAGATCCTCGGGCTCGTAATAATCGTGAATGCCGGAGAGGATGGTGCGGTCGGTGCCGGTGCCGTCATCGAGCGTAAAGTTCAGCAGCTTCTTGGACTTCTTGACGGCCTCGCATGCCTTGACCTTCACGGCGCGGAAGTCGCTCTTGGAGAAGGTATCAAAGTCGACGAACTCCTCAAACAGCGGCTCGACGGCAATCTTGGAATAATCAACCGTGGGCTTGAGCGGCTTGACGAAGGGGCTCGCGGTGTTGCCGGCCTCGGCAGCTTTGGCAGCAGCGGCACCGGACTGGAAACCCTTCTCGGGCTTCATGTGCGGGAACAGCAGCACGTCGCGGATGGAAGCCTGGTTGGTGAGCAGCATGACCACGCGGTCGATACCGATGCCGATGCCACCCGCGGGAGGCATACCGTACTCGAGGGCGCGCACGTAATCCTCGTCGTACTCCATGGCCTCATCGTCGCCACCGGCCTTCTCGGCCATCTGGGCAGCGAAGCGCTCGGCCTGGTCGACCGGGTCGTTGAGCTCGGAGAACGCGTTGGCGTACTCGTGACCGGCGATGACCAGCTCAAAGCGATGGGTCAGGCGCGGATCATCCTCAAAGCGCTTGGCAAGCGGGCTAACCTCGATGGGGTAATCGCACACGAAGGTGGGGTTGACGATGGTGTCCTCGCCCAGCTCGTCATAGATCTCGGCGATGATCTTGCCGGCGGTCCACTCGGGCTTAATCTCCAGGCCCTTCTCGCGTGCGGCGGCAGCAAGCTCCTCAACCGGCGTGTCGATGGTGACCTGCTTACCAATCACGTCAGAGACGATATCGGTCATGGAACGGCTTGCCCACTCACCAGAAAGGTCGATGGTCTGGCCCTGGTACTCAATAACCTCGGGGTTGCCGATAGCCTTGTTAGCGGCCTTAATGACACCCTGGGCGAGCGCCTTCATGCCCTCGAGGTCGGAGAAGGCACGATAGGCCTCCATCGTGGTGAACTCGGGGTTGTGGGTAAGGTCCATGCCCTCGTTACGGAAGATACGGCCGATCTCGAACACGCGCTCAAAACCGCCGACGATGCAGCGCTTGAGGTGCAGCTCGGTAGCAATGCGCAGGTAGCACTCCTGATCGAGCGCGTTGAAGTGGGTAATGAACGGCTTGGCAGTAGCGCCGCCCTGGATGGTCTGCAGGATGGGGGTCTCGACCTCCATGTAGCCGTCGGACTCCATAAAGCGACGGAAGGTGGAGAGAATCTGCGAACGCTTACGGAACGTCTCGCGAACGTCGTCGTTGGCGATCAGGTCAACATAGCGCTGGCGATAGCGGGTCTCCTTGTCGGAAAGACCGTGGAACTTCTCGGGCAGCGGACGAACGGCCTTGGCAAGCAGGGTCGCGCTCTTAGGGGCAACGGAAAGCTGACCGCGCTGGGTGCGCACAACCACGCCGGTCACGCCCAGGATGTCGCCCAGGTCGAGGGACTTGAGCGTATTCCAGGCAGCCTCGTCCATGTCGTTGATGCGGCAGAACAGCTGAATCTCGGCAGTCGCATCGCGCACGACGATGAACATGATCTTGCCCTGACCGCGCTTGGCGACCACACGGCCGGCGATCTTCACGACGTCCTCGGTGTCCTCGCCATCGGCAAGCTCGGCATACTTAGCCTCGATATCGGCAACGTAGTCCTCAAGCTCAGAGTGCTCGGGATAGGGGTTCTGGCCCGCCTCGAACAGGGCGGCGCGCTTGGCCAGGCGGGTGGCGCGCTCGTCGTTGAGCGTCGATGCCTGATCTGCGGCGTTCTGGTTCTCTGCCATAAGTTAGCTCCTCAAACTAAAACGCTCCCCAGGATTCGGTCCCAGGGAGCGAAAACATACCTTTACGCGGGACCGTGGTCTAGCGTGCAATCTTGGCGATGGTGTAGACGCGAGTCTTGCCGGAAGGCGTAACGACCTCGACGGAGTCGCCCTCGCCGTGACCGATGATGGCGTGGCCGACCGGAGACTCGTTGGAAATCTTGTGCTCGAGCGAGTTGGTCTCGGTGGTACCGACAAGCGTGACTTCCATGACCTCACCGTTGGGATCAATCAGAGAAACGGTGGAACCGATGGAGACGGTCAGATCGCCCGTGGTGGCAGCAACCTGAGCGTTGGCGAGGATGGCCTGGATCTCGGCAATACGAGCGGCGTTCTGGGCCTGCTTGTCCTTAGCGGCGTCGTACTCGGAGTTCTCCGAAAGGTCGCCGAACGCGCGGGCTTCCTTGATGTCCTCGACGATCTCCTTGGCGTAATCGCCCTCACGCCAAGCGAGCTCCTCGACGAGCTTCTGGCGGCCCTCGGCGGTCAGTACGATCTGGCTTGCGTCCATACGGATATCTCCCCAACTCTGATCAAACAATCAACTGTCAACAAAACGAAAAAGACCGGCTAGCCTGCGGGCAAGCCGGTCAGGTGCTCACCCCAAAGGGATGGGACTACTCTGCGTCCGCGTCGCTGTCCTCTGCCTGCTTCTTCTTGGCAGCAGCGAGCTTGGCCTCGAGCTCAGCGATCTCCTTGTCCTCCTCGGACTGCTCGACCACGACCTCCTCGGCCTGCTTGGTCTCGGCCTTATCGTCGCCCTCCATACCCTCACGGATATTCTTGACGGTAGAGCCGAGGGACTTGCCGAGCTTCGGCAGGTTCTTGGGCCCGAAGATAATCAGGACAACGACGAGAATAATGATGAGCTCAGGAGCCCTCAGTCCAAACATGTAGACCTCCACAATACAGCGAGACAAGCTCGAATGAGTATACCGCGGGTATCGCGGTATCACAACAATAGCTAAAAAAAGGGACCGCAAGAAGCGGTCCCTCCTCATGCTCTGGTCGGGTTGACTGGATTTGAACCAGCGACCCCTGCGTCCCGAACGCAGTGCTCTACCAAACTGAGCCACAACCCGTTAGCTCGACTATAGTAACAAAGATTTTCGCCGCGTGCTAGATAAATTTTTATTTCTTTGGCGCTTCAATGCGAACCGTGTCGGAAACGAGCTCCGTTGCATAAGCCCACCAGCCGTTTTGTTGAGCCGTCGCCGCAAGATTGGCTGCCGTGGCGGCGCTATCGCAGAGAGCAAACGAGCAGGCACCCGAACCGCACACGTTTGTGGCAATGGTACCGTCCTGTGAACGAAGCCAGTCGAGCACCGTTTGAATCCGCGGCTCCATCTGCGCGGAAATGACACCCAGGTTGTTGTGGACGAGCGCGTAGGCCGCCTCTGCGTCTCCCGAGCGAAGGGCAGATGCGATCGCTCCGGGCTTGTCCGCAGGCGCTGGGGTCTCGTCAAAACGTCGATAGGCTTCAATTGTTGAAACGCTTGCCTCGCGCGGCTTAACCAGCACGACGGGTGTCGCGGGAAGTGCGGGGTACTCGGTTGCCAGCACGTCTCCCCCACCCACGTAAAATGCAGGGCTGGCATGCAAAAAGAAGGGAACGTCGGCGCCAATGCCGCGCGCGATGTTGTCCAGCGCGGGATCGGCACGGTCGATACCCCACAGCTCTGCCAAGGCGACAATGACCGCCGCGGCATCCGTCGAAGGACCGCCCAGGCCGGCACACAACGGGATGCACTTCTCGATCGTGATGCAGACGTTGGCTTCACGACCATAATGCTCGGCCATAGCGAGCGCAGCACGATACGCCGTATTCTTTTGCATGGGAAAGTCGGATGTCGGAATCGTCTGGACGGTCAGCGCCTGTGCCGGCGTAACCGTCACGGTATCGACAAGACCGACGGCTGCCATCAGGGAATCGACCTTATGGTAGCCGCGGTCGTCACGCTCGGTATGAACCCCCAGATAGAGGTTGATCTTTGCCGGCGCGGAAAGGGTCAGGGACCAATCGGTCACCGCTAGTGCTCCTCGAGCTGATTGCCGAGCGGGGTAAAAATGTGCTCGCCGCTCTCGGGGTCGAACAGCTCGACCTGGCCGGTGAGAACATCAATATACTGGTAGGACTGACGCGACTTGCGGCCACGGCGCTCGTCGACCTCGACGATAAAGACTGCCGGATGGACGCTCTTGATGGTGCCCATGCGCTCGACGACGCGGGTGCGGCCCATGTTGGCCTTCACCTTAACGCGATCGCCCACCATATCGGTCAGCTTCTCGTGGATGTCGTCGACGTGATTGACTTCCATCTCTTCCATGAACAGGGCCTCCAGAAGATGCAATTCAAAAAGGGGATAATACCCCTAAGATAGACAAAACTCTAATACTATAGCACCCTGCTGCCGCCATACGCAAGTAGCTAAATAAACCCCGTCCCAAATACGTACCAGACGACAACCTCGCATGACCAGTTGTTACGCGGTTTGGTAAAACCGCGTAACCTAAAGACTATCGGTGTCCAAGACGATGGTGAATGGGCCGTCGTTGACCAAGTCGACTTTCATATCGGCGCCAAAGATGCCGTGCGCCACGTGTTCGACATCTTGACGAACGAGCGTCAGGAAGTACTCGTAGAGCTCGTTGGCAACATCGGGGGCGCCTACATCGGTAAACGACGGACGGCGGCCGTGGCGGCAGTCGGCGAACAGCGTGAACTGTGACACCACGAGAACCTCGCCGTCGACATCGGCAAGTGCCAGGTTGGTCTTGCCGTTCTCGTCCTCGTTAATACGCAAGCCGCGGAGCTTGCCCCACAGCTTATCAGCCTCGGCGCGCGTGTCGCCGTGGCCCACGCCCAACAGCACCAGATAGCCGCGCCCAATTTTGCCCACGCACTCGCCGTCGACTGTCACGCCGGCATTGAGTACGCGCTGCACCACCGCACGCACGGCTTACTCCTCGCCCGTCAGTTTGGCGGATAGGTGCTCGAGCGCATGGAATCGATGGCTGATGGCGTTCTTCTCGTCCGCCGTGAGCTCGGCCATAGTCTTGCCCGGCGTATCGACCGGCAGGAACAGCGGGTCGTAGCCAAAGCCGTGATCGCCGCGACCCTCGTGCGCGATAACGCCCTCGCAGGCGCCCTCGCCATAGGTGACCAGGCCGTCCGTATCGATGAGCGCGACGACGCTCATAAAGCGCGCAGTGCGGTCCTCGTCGGCCACGCCCTCCAGATTCACGAGCAGCTTGGCGTTGTTGGCGGTATCGTCGCCGTGAACGCCCGCGTAGCGCGCGCTATACACACCGGGCTCACCGTCCAGTGCGTCGACGACCAGGCCCGAATCGTCGGCAATGGCCATGAGCCCCGTCTCTTCGACGGCAGCCTGCGCCTTGATGATGGCGTTCTCCAAAAACGTCGTGCCGTTTTCCTCGGGGTCCTCAAAATCGCCCAGCTGGCCGAGCGCCACAAAGCGAACCTCGGGCATGACCTTGCCCAAAATGGCCTCGATCTCGGTGAGCTTATGGGCGTTGCCCGTTGCCACGACAATGGTCGCCGCCGGGTCGAGGGTGTCGATGTCGATCTTCTCAAGTGCCATGAGTGGTCTCCTTGTCTCTATAGCAATGCCGCGCCGAGGGCGACGAGGGCCTCCGCCTCTCCCCTCTCAATCAACGGCAGTCTTATACTTCGACGTTTTCCCAGATAAAACCTGCCAAAATAAACCTGTCCCTTTTTGGCAGGTTAGGCGATGGCTTGGCGCTGAAGCTCGATGAGCTCGGCGATGCCTTTGTCGCCCAAGTCGAGCAGGGCGTTGAGGCGCTTACGGTCAAAGGGCGCCTGCTCGCCGGTGCCCTGGAGCTCGATCATCTCACCGGTGTCGGTGGCGACGAGGTTCATGTCGACTTCGGCATGGCTGTCCTCGGAATAATCGAGGTCAAGCAGCGTATTGCCGTCGACAACGCCCATGGAGATTGCAGCCACCTGGCCGGTAAGCGGGATGCGCTCGATCTTGCCCGCCTCGACCCACATGGCGAGGGCGTCGTGCAGCGCCACCCAGGCGCCGGTAATGCTCGCCGTACGCGTGCCGCCATCGGCCTGAATCACATCGCAGTCGACGGTAATGGTATACTCGCCGAGCGCATTCATGTTGACGACGGTACGCAGACTGCGGCCGATAAGCCTCTCGATCTCCATGGAGCGGCCCTTGCGGTTGGCATGCTCGCGCTTGCAGCGTTTACCGGTCGAGGCCGGCAGCATCGCATATTCCGCCGTTACCCAGCCGGCCTTGGCGCCCTTGCGCCAACCCGGCACACCCTCCTCGATGGTGGCGGCGCACAGTACGCGCGTGTCGCCAAACTCCGCCAGGCACGAGCCGTGGGCGTGTTTCATAACGCCGCGGGTGAGCTTAACGGGGCGCAGCTCATTGGCGGCGCGGCCGTTGGCGCGGTTGACCTGCATGTATTCCATGGAACTATCCTTTCGGCAAAAGATGTGGCAAGGGCTTCGGCGACATTGCGAGCCTAACCGAGTTCGTCGATATCGACATGCTCGATGCTTTTGAGCGGCTGGCCAAAGATAAAGCTACCCGCCACCGCAAACTCGGCAATGTTGTCAGACGTGGTGGCAAAGCGATGCTGCGGCTCGGCGGTATCGCCCGCCAGCTGCTCGCGGCGCGTGAGGATATCGGTCAGCTCGCATGTGGTCTCCTCGGCGGAACTTACGACGCGCACCCCAGGCCCCAGCGCATGGCGGATAGGTCCCACCAACAGCGGAAAATGCGTACAGCCGAGCACCACGGTATCGATACCGTGGTCGCGCAGCGGCTCAACCGTGGCACCCACCAGCGCGCGTACGGCAGGCGTATCAAAGATGTCCTCGTTCTCAAGCCACTGTTCCTGCAGATGTGCACCCGAGGCGAGCTCGTGTTCGACAACTTCGACAAAGCTCGAGGCAGGGCAGCCGTACACGTCCACGCCGGCATCCAGGTCTTGGATGGCGCGCGTGTAGGCACCCGAGCGGATGGTGAGGTTAGTGGCGAGCACGCCCACGCGGCGCGTGCGGGTGCTGTTGATGGCCGCACGCGCGCCCGGCGCAATCACGCCAATCACAGGAACGTCGAGCACCTGCTGGGCCAGACGCAACGCCGCGGCCGTTGCCGTGTTGCAGGCGATGACCATAATCTTGACGTCGTGCCTCGAAAGCCAGCGCCCCGCCTGCAGCGCAAACGAGCGCACCTCATCCTCGGTGCGAGTGCCGTAAGGGCAGCGCTTGGTGTCACCAAAGTAGTAGACGGACTCGTGCGGCAACGCCGTCGCAATCGCGCGCGCAACCGTCAGACCGCCCAAACCAGAATCGAACACGCCAATCGGGCGCGTGTCGCCTGCCGGATTCTCGATATCGGACATTACCTCACCAGTCTCTCTCGAAAAGACATGTCCAAGTGCGGCGACGCCGCGCTACGAACGCGCCGCGACCAGCAGCTCTGCCGTCGCCGCCCAACCGTCGACAATTTTGCCGCGCGTAACGAAAGCGTTCTCGCAAGCAGCTAGGAACTCGGGCGCGCCGGCGCTGGTCAGACCATTCTCGACCAGGCAGAACGTGCCCACGTGATCGGCCATGTAGAAGTCGGACTCGGAGTCGCCGAGCGCGAGCGTCTCCTCGCGCTCGATCCCTAGGTGCTCGCAGAAGCGCGCAATGGCAACGCCCTTGTTGAGACCCGCCGGATTGATGTTGAAGGCGCGGCCGTCCTCGACGCGATCGAGCTCGAGCGTCGTCGGCTTGGACAGGTGAGTCAGATGGCCGTTGCAAGCCCAGATCAGACCGCAGCCGGCCTCGTCCAGGATGGCCTGCGCCTCGTCATCGGGGATGTCGCCGCGCATGCCGACGGTGACCTCGCGGTACTTGTAGCCGGTCGACATGTCGTTGTGATACTCGATCTTGTGCGGCCAGCGGGCGAGGATCTTCTCGCACACGCCGGTCTGCTCGATCACCTGGTGCGGCGTGAGACCGCAAGAGGGGTCATAGGGCATGTCGCCGGTCAGATACTCCCAATCGTTGGCTTTGAGGTCGTACATGACCAGGCCGCCCATCTCACCGATGTAGGAGTTGAGGCCGAGCACGCGCGCATCCTCGTGGATCATAGTACGGTTGCGGCCCGAGGTGGGAACCACCTGAATACCAGCGCGGGCAAGTGCCACGACGGCCTCGACGAGTTTGGTCGAGGGGTTGCCGTCGTTGTCGCGCAGCACGCACGAGCCGGGTGCGAGCATGGTGGCGTCCAGGTCGGTAAAGACGTACTTAACCTTGGCAAGACGCTCGCGCATCTCGCCCGAAAGCTCAGTGACGGTCGGCAGGGTATTGTGGGACATGGTCACTCCATTACGTAGAAGGGGCTTCTGGTCTTAGGCGGCGCGCCTCACTCGAGGAAAAACGCGCTTGCAACGGCAGCGCACTCAGGGCGCCTTCGCCATCATGGTTCATTAGTCAAACTGGGTAACATCGATCAGGCGATTGGCCAACGAAAGGTCGCTCTCGATGGGCACGAACTCATCACCCACGTGCATGAGCTCCTCGTCACCCTTTGCCAGCAGCAAGACAATGGTGGGAGCATTGGGGTTGACGTACTCCTCGCGCGCCGCCTTGAACGCCGCATGCACAGCGGCTTCACGGTCGAGGATGATCTCGTTCGGCGTATCGTCGGGAACATGCTCGGCAAGCTCGCGACAGACCTTCATCGGGTCCTCGTGAGCCGGGTCCTCGTTGGCAAAAATCATCAGGTCGGAATATGGTGCGGCCTCGCGCGGAAGCTGCTCGCGGCGCTCCTGCGCCTTGCCGCCGGCAGCGCCAAACACTGCAATGACTGGACTAGTGGGAAACGCGCGCTTGACCGACGAGAAAAGCGAACGGAACGAAAGCTGGTTGTGAGCGTAGTCAACAACACAAATCACGCGGCCATCCTTCGATTCCACGACCTCCATGCGGCCCGGCACACGCAGTTTGGAGAGGCCCTTCTTGATAGCTTCGATACCGATGCCGATCTCGTGCGCAGCGGCGATAGCGACCAGCGCGTTTTCCACGTTAAAGTCGCCCGCGATGCCCAGCAGGACCTTCTCCCCCGCCTCGGACTCGTCGGCACACAGGCCATGCAGGTTAAACTCGATGTTAAAGCCGACCACGCGGACATCGCTTGCCCACAGGCTTGCCTCGGGATGCTCGACGCCAACGGTCACCAAGCGCTCGGCCGTCGACGCTGCCTCCAGCACACGGTCAACCTCTTCGGTGCCCAGATTCACCACGGCGGTCTTTGCCTGGTCAAAGATCCTGAGTTTGCTCTCAAAATAATCCTCAAACGTGGGGTGTTCGATCGGCGAGATGTGGTCACGCCCGATGTTGAGGAAGCACGCCACGTCAAACGGCAGATTCTCGACGCGTTGGTACTTGAGCGCCTGGCTCGAGACCTCCATGACCATGGACTGGCGACCGGACTCACGGCAGTTGGCGATATGGCGCCAGACCTCGGGGGCCTCTGGCGTGGTATTGGTGCTCTCGTAGCACTCGATACCATCGTCGGTACTCACCGAGCCGATCATGCCGCAGGACTCGCCCGCCGCTTTGATAATCGACTGGAGCATAAAAGCGGCCGTGGTCTTTCCCTTGGTACCGGTGATGCCCACGATCTTGACGTCGTGGTCGGGACGGTCGTAGACCTCCGGCGGCAACAGGGCCATGGCCGCGCGAACGCTATCAACAACCAGCATCGCAGCACCGCTCTCCTGCGCCAGCGGCTCCAGAGACTCGACCAGCGACTCTTCGCACACAAATGCGACGGCGCCCGCATCGAGCGCCATGCTCAAAAACGCGGGCTTAAAGGCAGCGCCTTTGCAAAAGAACACGTCACCTGCCGAGACCGCGCGCGAATCAAACGAGCAGCCGGTCACGGCACGCTCGTCAACCTGCTCTGATGCGCGCAGCTCGCCGCACACATCGAGAAGCTTGGCAAGCGTATCGACCGTGGTCACGGTCGCGGAATCCGAATGGTGCATCTTTCACCTTTCTCAGCCATTTGGCAGGGACGGTTTTTATAGTAACTGAAACGCACCCACGCAAAAACGGCTCCCGGAGGAGCCGTTACGCGCAGGCGTTCGTAAGCCGAGGCTAGGCAGCCTGAACAGCGGGCTGGTCCTCGTCGATAAAGAAGCGCTTGTACCACACCAGGAACACGAGCGGCGTATAGATCTTGCGCTGGAAATCGCCCTTGCCCGCAAAGTGCAGATCGAGCAGGTGCATGAGCTCGTCGGTATCGAAGAACTCGCTTGCCCACGGCGCGGTGAAGTACTCCTTGACATAGTCGTACCACTTTTGCTCGCGCAGCCAGTAGACAATCGGCACCGGGAAGCCCACCTTGGGACGGGTGGCCCACTCATCGGGCAGCGACTTGTTGGCAGCGTGGCGGAGTACCTGTTTGTTGCCGTTCTCGTTGATGCGGTAGCGGTCGGGAATGTGCTCGGCGAACTCCATGACTTTGCGGTCCAGGAAGGGCACGCGCAGCTCCAGCGAGTGCGCCATGCACATCTTGTCGGCCTTGAGCAGAATGTCGCCCGGAAGCCACATGTTCATGTCCAGGTACTGCTTCTTGACCAGCTCGGGCTGACCCTTCACGCGCGCATAGATGGGAGCGGCAAGCTCGAAGGCGCCATCGCCGGTGTTGTACTCGGGCTTGAGCACGCCGTCGACCTCGCGCTCCGGCCATACCAGAGCCTGTCCCAGGAACGACTTCTCAGGGATCTCGGCACCCTTGACCAGGAAGTTATGGCCCTTGAAGTACGGCATATGCAGCGCCAGGTTACCGAGCGCGCGACGGATGGGCAGCGGCACCATCTTTTTGTACTTGCGGATTGGGACCGTGTCCTCGTAGTAGGCGTAGCCGCCAAAGAGTTCGTCGGCGCCTTCGCCCGAAAGCACGACGGTGACGTCCTTGCTGGCCATCTCGGCCAAGAACCACAGCGGCACGGAAGACAGGTTGGACTGCGGCTCGTCCATGTGATACTGGATGTCCTCAAGCGCACCGAAGAACTCGTCGGCGGTAATCATCTTGCGGACATTCTCGACGCCGAGCTTGTCAGAAAGTTCCTTGGCGTAGTTAGTCTCGTTGAAATTCTTGTAATCGAAGCCCACCGAGAAGGTCTTGTCGGGCATGAGGCAAGCGGCGATGTAGCTGGAGTCGACGCCACCGGAGAGGAACGACGCGACCTTGACGTCGGCGATGCGATGGGCCTCGACGCTCTCGTGCACGACCTCATCCAGCTCGTCGACGTACTCCTCGAACGGCTTCTCGACGGCAGAGTAATCGCAATCCCAATAGCGCTCGATGTTCATCTTGCCGGTCGGGATGTCTACGGTAAAGTAATGCGCCGGCGGCAGCTTGTAGACACCCTCGAAGAAGGTCTCCTCGGTTGCCGAATACTGCAGCGTCATGTACGGACGCAGGGCCTTTTTGTTGACCGCCTTGTGGAAGTGCGGGTAGTCCAGGAAGCTCTTGATCTCGGAACCAAAGAGCACGCCCGGAGCGCCGTCACCCGCATCGGCCATGGGATAGTAGTAGAGCGGCTTGATGCCAAAGATATCACGGGCGCCAAAAAGCTTGTTCTTCTTCTTGTCCCAGATGACGAAGGCGTACATACCGCGCAAGCGATCGAGTACTGCCTCGCCCCACTCCTCGTAGCCGTGCAGAAGGCTCTCGGTGTCGGCGCCGCAGTGGAACTTGTAGCCCTTGGCCTCGAGCTCGGAACGGAGTTCTTGGAAGTTGTAGATCTCGCCGTTGAAGACAATGACGACGCTACCGTCCTCGTTGGCCATAGGTTGGGCGCCAGCCTCGGTCAGGTCGAGGATCGACAGGCGGCGGAAGCCAAGGGCAACGCGGCCGTCGATAAACTGGCCGCCCATGTCGGGACCACGATGGACGATGCGGTCCATCATCTTGGTGAGCACCTCGGATTGGTTATCCGTCCCACCGACAAAACCGACAAAACCGCACATATACTATCCCCTCTGCTGTTGCTGGGTATCAAATCGAATCAGTAGCTTTTGAGTATACCCGAGGGCGTAAAGAGGGGCGGAATGTTCAGGCAATCTCAACTGAATCAGCTCCGCTGTGACACGCGACGGTTACCTTTAATGGATATGAGATGAATGAGGCGATTGTTTTGCTATACTCTCTCCGCACGGGCGATTGGCGCAACGGTTAGCGCAGGTGCTTTACACGCACAAGGCTGGGGGTTCGAATCCCTCATCGCCCACCATTGAATTGGAAACGGTCCTCGCAAGGGGACCGTTTTTGTTTGGGCCCAGCGCATGGGATTCAAACCCGACAGGGTGCGAAGCTGAGGAAACGCGAAGCGTTTTCCAGCGCAGCACGCGAGGAGCAGAGCGACGAAGCGGGGCGCGGGCGGCGCCAGCCGCACGCGGACATCCCTCATCGCCCACCACTGAATTGTTAGGCCTCCAGCGATGGAGGCCTTTCCTTTTTCAGGCCCAGCGCATGGGATTCGAACCCGCCAGCACGTCTGTCACAAAGGCCGTGGCCAGAAAATGGCAAAAATGAGTACTGCTACCTTGCTTACAACATATCAAAAGATAGTATTTGCTTAGGTTACGCAACATATGTCCATTATAAGGACTAACAATTGGATCAAAATCGTGCATTCATCGCCATTTCGACTTGCCATCTGGTCTTATTAGTCCAAAATTGCTGCGACCAAATCGGTAACAGTACTCATATTTAATGTTTTTTGACCAGCAGGTCTCCCTGCCTTAGCAAATCTAAGGCAAAACGGGCTCCAGACCGCTGAATCGTGCCGCATATGGCACGTCCACAGTCCGGAACCCGGTTCAAATTGAGTTATTGCGCCGCGTTAGCCCAAGACACCCGACAGAATCTCGATCAGACTGTCCACGTCGGATTCCTCGCAGACGAGCGGCGGCAGGAAACGCAGCGTATGGGCACCCGTAGCGTTAATCACGGCACCGGCGGCCAGCGCGCGGGCAACAATATCATGCGCGTCGCCCGCGGCATCATCCAAATCACAGCCGAGCATCAAGCCGCGGCCACGCACCTCGGTCACGTTCGGCAGCTTGGCGAGCTTTGCCTCCATATAGGCGCCTACCTTGGCAGCATGGTCGGCATAATCGCCGCGCACGAGCGCGGAGAGCGTCGCGGCGCACGCCGCGACAGCCAAGCAGCTACCGCCAAAGGTCGAGCCGTGGTCGCCCGGCTTAAACACGTCGGCAATCTCCTTCTTTGCTACGACGGCACCCATGGGCACGCCATCGGCAATGCCCTTGGCAAGGCTCATGATGTCGGGTTCCACGCCATAGGTTTGGAATGCAAACGGCTTGCCGGAGCGGAAGATGCCGCACTGGACCTCGTCGGCTATAAGCACGGCGCCCACTTCGTGTGCCAGGTCGCGCGCTGCCGCCATAAACTCCTCGGTCATGGGGTGCACGCCACTCTCACCCTGGATCGGCTCGAGCATCACGGCACAAATTTCGCTCCCCAGCTGCTTAAAGATCGCACGCAGTTCATTGATATCGTTGGGCGTACAGGCCACAAAGCCACCCGGCAGCGGGCGGAAACTATCCTGCAGCCAATCCTGCATGGTGGCGGCAATGGTCTCGAGCGTACGGCCGTGGAAGCCGCCGCGCATGCACACGATAGTGTTGCCGCCGTTACCGGCACGCTTGGCGTACAGGCGCGCGAGCTTCATCGAGCCCTCGTTGGCCTCGGCGCCGGAGTTGGCAAAGAAGGTCTCCCAAACCTGCTCATCCGCAGCCGGGGCACCAAGAGCAGCTGCCGTGGTCTCATCGCCGGCGGCAATGGCATCGGCAAGCACGCGTGCACCATCTAAGTCGTCGTTGGCAAGCTTGGACAGCAGCGCCGCGACCTGTCCACGCTGCTCGATGTAGAAGTAATTGGAGACATGCATGAGCTTTTTGGTCTGTGCCTCGAGCGCCGAGAGCACAGCCGGGTCGCCATGACCTAGGCTGCACACGCCGATGCCGGCAAGAAAGTCGAGGTACTCACGACCATCGTCGCCGGTGAGCTTCATGCCGTGACCCTCGACAAACTCGACCGGAGAGCGGCCAAAGGTATGCATAACGTAATGGGATTCAAGCGATTGCTGAGCTGCAAGTGACATGGGATGCCTTTCGTTGGGCGCCGGACGGCGCAGGCCTATGGGTGCAGAAATGGGGCGGCTGAGGGTCAGTTAGACCGTCTGAAGCTTCTCGACCTCGTCGAGGTTCTCGGTCAGACGCGCAGCAAACGTCGAAAGCGGATGCGGATGCGTATCGAACTCGTAAGCCGTCTCGGTGGAATGGATCACGGTGCCGACGCCGGCATCGGTCAGCAGCTCCAGCAGCAGCGAATGCGGCGTGGTGCCGTTGATGATGTGAGCGCGAAATACGCCGCCGGCAAGCGCATCGACGGCCGCGTGCAGCTTGGGAATCATGCCCTTATCGACCTCGCCGCCGTAGAGCATTTCGTTAACCTCGTCGAGTGTTAGGTTGGAGATGAGTGAGTCTTTATCGCTAAAGTCCTTGTACAGGCCGTCGACGTCGGTCAAAAAGATCGCCTTGTGCGCGTGGAGCGCTGCCGCAACGGCACCGGCGGCGGTATCGGCGTTGATGTTGAAGAAACCGCCGTCCTCCCCCGCCGCGACGGTAGCGATAACGGGGATGTACTCGCTATCGAGTAAGCGCTCGATATAGTCGGTGTTAACGTGCGTCACTTTGCCCACGCGACCGAGCTCGGGCTCGAGCGGCTCGGCGATGAGCGTGCCAGCATCGCTGCCCGACACGCCCACGGCCAGGTTGCCGTGGTGGTTGATGGCGGCAACCAGCTCCTGGTTAACCTTGCCGCCCAGCACCTCGCGCACGATATCCATAGTCGCCGGCGTGGTCACGCGCTGGCCGTTCTTAAACTCGACGGGGATGTCGTAGTGGCTCAGCGCCTCGTTGATGGCCTTGCCGCCACCGTGCACGATAACAGGGCGCATGCCGATGATCTTGAGCAGCACGATGTCGCTCATCACGTCGCGGCGCAGCTGCTCATCAACCATGGCGGCTCCGCCATATTTGATAACAACCGTCTTACCGGTCAGGTTCTTAATCCACGGCAGCGCTTCGAACAGCAGCTGCGCGGTTGCTTCGTTGGATTCGTTCGAACGACAATCGCGTGCGAATTTCATAATCTGCCTCGTCTTTCGTATCGTTATCGCGCCGTGCTCCGCTGTCCGCAATCGCGGCAAGATGCGCAGCGTGCCTGGAATCTAGGAACGGTAGTCGCCGTTAATGGAGATGTACTCATGCGTGAGGTCGCAGGTCCACACGGTCGTTGCCGCGTCGCCTGCGCCCAGGTCGGCCGAGATCACGATCTCGGGCGCCTCGAAACGTCGTAGAGCCTCGTCCTCGTCAAAGGGAACAGTCAGACCATCGCGACAGACAGGCATGCCCATCATGTCGATGGAAACGTCTTCCTGATTAAACTTCACGCCGCACTTGCCAAGCGCCATAGCAACGCGGCCCCAGTTGCAGTCGTGGCCGGCGATGCAGGTCTTAACGAGCGGCGAGTTAGCAACGGCACGGGCGGCGATATCGGCCTCCTCGTCGTTGGCGGCGCCGGTAACGTTGACCGTAACAAGCTTGGATGCGCCCTCACCATCGGCGGCGATATTGCGCGCCAGGCTCTCGCACACCTCGTGCACGGCAAATGCCAACTCGTCAAAGGCATCGGAGCCCTCGACGATAGGCTCGGCATCTGCGGCAGCGGCGCCGGAGGCAAGCATGATGCAGGTGTCGTTGGTCGAGGTGTCGGAATCGACCGTTACCTTGTTAAAGGTCTGCTTGACGGTCGAGAGCAGCAGGGCATGAAGTGCCGCAGGCTCGACGGGGGCATCGGTGGTGATAACTGCGATCATGGTGGCCATATTGGGCATGATCATGCCCGAGCCCTTGCACATTCCGCCTACCGTATAGACATTGCCCGCATGACCCGCAGCCTCACTGACGTAGGATACGGCGTACTCCTTGGAGTGCGTGTCGGTCGTCATGATGGCGCGAGCGGCATCGGCGCCACCGTGGGCGGAGAGCGCCTCGTAGGCAGCAGGAATGGCGGTCTCAAACGTGTCGATCGGCAGAATCTGGCCAATCACACCCGTGGAGGCAACCAGAATCTGCTGGGGCTCGCAGCCGATGACCTGCGATGCGATGCTGCACGTCTCGCGCGCGCAGGCAAGGCCGGTCTCACCCGTGGCGGCGTTGGCATTGCCAGAGTTGACCGAAACACCGGCGATGATACCGTAGCCCTTGTCGGCACCGCCCAGGTTGGCACGGCTCACCTGCACGGGCGCCGCGCAAAAGCGATTGGTGGTAAACACGCCGGCACCGGGACAGGGTTTATCGGGCACGACGAGCGCGTAATCCAGACGCTCGGGGTTCTTGCGGAACCCAGCGTGGATGCCTGCAGCTTTAAAACCAGCCGCAGCCGTAACGCCACCCTCGACGGCGCGAATCTTGATATCAAACAGCTCGGTATCCATCGTCTTTATGACTCCTTATGTCAAACAAAAAAAACGGACATCGGTTGGTGCGCCATGCCAGTCGTGATCATGAGACCAGCTTAAGAGTGGCGCCCCATTCGATGCCCGACTACCAAATCGTTAACAATCGAATGTGCTACACCGGGCACGCCACTGTAGGCAAGCCTCGTCGCTCGTCAAAGCCAAAGACGATATTGGCGCACTGGACTGCTTGGCCCGCAGCGCCCTTGCACAGATTGTCGATGGCGCCCGTCGCCACCAGCACGCCCGCGCGCTTGTTGAGCGCGAGGCCAATCTGGGCAGCGTTGGTGCCGACGGCCGAAGCCGTCTTGGGCTGCTGGCCGGCATCGAGCACGCGCACAAAGGTGCGACCGACGTAGAACTGCTTGTAATGGTCGACAACGTCCTCAAGGGTCAAGGTATCGATAGCCTGCGGCGTAAGCGGCAGCGTCACCGTGGAGAGCAGACCACGCTTGAGCGGTGCCAGGTGCGGGGTAAAGACGACGCGATCGGTCAGGCCAAGGATTTGCTCAATCTCGGGCGTGTGGCGATGCTTGCCCACGCCGTAGGCCTCCAAGTTCTCGTCGGCGCTGCAAAAATGGGTGCGGGCGTTGCAGGACTTACCGGCGCCCGTCACGCCGCTAATGGCATCGACAATCACGGGACCGTTCTCGGCCACCCAGCCGACGCGCACGGCGGGCGCGGCGGCAAGGCTCGTTGCGGTGGGATAGCAACCGGCGCAGGCGACCAGCACGGGTTTGCCGTCGGCATGGTCGGATGCGGCGGTCTCCAAGTCTTGGCAGAACAGCTCGGGCAGACCGAAGGCACGGGTCTTGAGCAGCTCGGGGCTCGTATGCTCGGCGGCATACCATGTCTCAAAGACGGACGCGTCGTTCAGACGGTAGTCGGCCGAAAGATCAAAGCAGGAGACGCCCGATGCAAGCAGCGCGGGCACCTGTGCCATGGCAGCCGTGTGCGGCACGGCAAGAAAAACCGCATCGCAGCTCTTGAGCTCGGGGGCGTCATGCGTGGTGAAAACCAGATCGCTCACACCAGCAAAGCTCGGATACACCGCGGACAGCGGCTGGCCGGCATCGGCGTTGGACGTAATGGCAACAAGTTCAAACTCGGGATGACCGAGGACGAGGCGAATGAGCTCGGCTCCGGCATATCCAGCCGCGCCGACGATTCCAACCTTCAAAGACATATCAGACTCCTTGTCTGCGATTTATGCACCGATGCGCATTTCGCAGCGGTCGTTATGAAGTGGATTGAAACTTTAGCACCAAAAGATGCATGATTACGTAAATGGCTTGCATATTCATGCATTGAAACATTCCCGACACATTCGCTTGAAGGAATTGACAAATGGAGCGGGCCCCGTATTGACCGGCGCTCCTAACGGCGCCGGGCAATACGGGGCCCGCCCATGCGAAAACCAAGTTGTTAGGATGAGCCAGCTGGCTAGAGCTCGACCGGCACCCATTCGTCGTGATTGCAGATAAAAGCCTCGGGATCCTCGACGCTAAAGAAGACGAGCGTGGGGTCGTTAGGCCCCTCATAGTGCTCGCCCAGGTGCTCTAGATGCTTCCACCCGGCTTCGCGCATTTCGCCTAAAGCCCGGTCATCCAAGCCGGCACGCCCGCGCAAGATAAGCCAGCCATGGCCCGGCCACCAACTCGTGGCCTCAAAGCGCTGGTTTTGCAGCAGCTCTTGCCACACATCTTTGGTGCGCGCTGTTACAAACCACAGCTTGCCATCCTGGATCTGCGCAAACGAAAACGGACGCACATGAGGCTGTCCGTCAACGCTCGTCGCCAAATACCATGCCGGCACCGACGTCAGATACTCCAACACCGTATTCAATCCGTCCACGGTTCCTCCTGCCGCTAGCTCATTTGACTGGTTGGTAAACGTTAGAGCTCCAGGCGCTCCTCGCTGCCGTCGATATCACAGAAGCGCGCGGCAATGTTTCGGACCGAAAAGAAAGCAAGGCGGCCGTCGTTGGCACTCTCGTGTTCCTCGCCGATGCCCACCATGTGCTTAAAACCCGCTTGACGCACCTTGTCGCTCGCAACCGCGTCGTCCTCAAGTGCGGCCTCGCCGGTCAACAAGATCCAACATTCCCCCGGCTTCCAGCCCGAGAGCTCAAACTTGGGATTCGCACTCAGCTCCGCCCACACATCCTTGTCGCGCGACGTGCAAAACCACAGCTTACCGTCATCGACCATGGCAAACGAAAACGGCCTCACGCGAGGCTGATGCCCGTCGGTCACATCGGTCGTGGCCAGATACCACGCCGGAATGCGCCTGAGATACGAACAGGCGCGCTCAAGCTGAGCCGTGCGGTCGTTGTCGGTCATAGGGACCCCTTTCTTGCGCTCGAATCGCGCCTAAACAAGTTGAAGGTTGACGACGATGACACACGCAAACAGCAGCATCGTCACAACCGCAGCCAGCGCATCCCCGCGGCGAAATGCAAGTGCATGCAGACGCGTGCGGCCCTGCTCGCCGTGATAGCAGCGTGCATCCATGGCGGCAGACAACGTCTCGGCATGACGGAACACGCCCGTGAACAGTGGAATCGCCACACTGCCGAGCATACGCACGCCGCCGAGCGGGCCACCCGTTACGCGTGCACCGCGGCTTGCCTGCGCGTCCGCCGTCTGCTTCATCTCGGTGGCAAACTGCGGCATAAAGCGCAACGCGATGCCCATGATCATGCCGAGCTCATGCGCAGGGAGCCCCACGCGCGCAAACGGTGCGAGCAGACGCTCAAAGCCCGCGGTGAGGTCGAGCGTAGGCGTGGTGAGCGTAATGGCGCTCATGCCGGCCATCATCAAGCTCAGGCGGCACGCCATAAAGGCGGCGGAATGCAGCGAGCCCTCGCTTATCTGCAAAAAGCCAAGCTGCCACAGGATGCGCCCGCTCTGGTCGGAAAACAGGTTGAGCACTGCGACCACCACGACAATCGCCAGCAATGGTGCCATCGATGATAGGACCCGGCGCAACGGCACCCGGGACACGGTATAGATCAGGACAACGAAGATTGCGACCGGGGCCAGTCCGCGGAAGCTGCTGACCGTGAGCGTCGTGATCAGAAACACAAAGCCCAAGAGCAACTTAGTTCGCGGGTCCAGGCGGTGGATCGCACTATCGCCGGGATAGTAGCTGCCAAACGAAAACGCCTCCATTAGCAGCCCTCCTCTCGCGCGACCGTCTTGGATTTAGCAATGTCCGCGACGTTAGAAGGACCGTCTGAGCGACCGATCAGCAAATCTGCCAGCTCGTCGGCCAGCGACTCAACCGTATAGAGCCCGCCGCAACGCAGCGGCACGCCCGCCTCCGCGAGCGCCAACGCCATGCGCTGAGCAGCAGGTACGCCCAAGCCGATCGACTTGAGCTCATCGGCATGTGCAAACACCTGCGCGGGGGTTCCCTCGGCAAACACCGCACCTTCGTTCATCACGACGATGCGGTCGCAGCAGTTGGCCAGGTCATCCATACTATGCGAAACCATGACAACGGTCAGGCCATCGCGGTGAAGTCGATCGATAAGCTCAAGGAAATCCCTGCGCGCAGCCGGATCGAGCCCCGCCATGGGTTCATCGAGCACCAGGACTTCGGGCTCCATGGCGAGCACACCGGCGAATGCCACGCGCCGTTGCTGACCGCCCGAAAGCTCGAAGGGACTCTTGTCGCCGACCGTGGAAAGGTCGAGGCCCACGCGCGAGAGCGACGACTCGACGCGACGGTCGACTTCATCTTGCGGCAAGCCAAGGTTGTGCGGGCCAAACGCCACGTCCTGCGTCACGGTTTCGGCAAACAGCTGACGCTCGGGATATTGAAACACCACGCCGACCTTGGCCTTAACCGCGGCGGCGTCTTTCTTGTTTGACAGATCGAGCCCCAGCGCGCGAACGAATCCCTCCTGGGGGCGAATCAAACCGTTGAGATGCTGGACCAGCGTCGACTTACCCGAACCGGTATGACCTGCCAAGCCCAGGAACTCGCCGCGACGCACCGTCAGCGATACATCGCGCAGCGCCCACGGGCTGCTGGGGTCGTTTCCCCAGAGAGCCTGTTTGCTCGATTTGCCCGCAGTGGCCGAGCGCTTATGCCAGCGGCGGCGCTCGCGCGGACTGAGCGAATAACTGTACGAAACATGGGATAGCTCTATGACGGGCTCCGACGCTGCTGTTCCATCGTTTGCAGAGGATGCGTTGTCGAGCATACGAGGATCGGACTCAAAGGGCCGCCCCACGATGTCTACCCCACTCCGCTCGGCATAAGCCTGCGCAATCTCGGCGACCATATCCGCCTCACGCACCTGCGCGCAAACGGGTACGCCCTTCGCACGAAGTGCCCTACCTAGACAGCACGACGCCGGCATATCCAAGTTGAGCTGCGCAAGTTCGTCCGCCCGCGTCAAGATTTCCTCGGGCGTACCGAGCATGGCAACGCGCCCCGCCCGAAACACCGCGACACGATCGGCCTCGGCGGCCTCTTCCATAAAGTGCGTAATCATCACGATGGTCATGCCGCGAGCGTGCAACACGCGGCAAACCTTCATGAGGCCCTTGCGTCCACGCGGATCGAGCATCGAGGAAGCCTCGTCCAAGATGAGCACGCGCGGTTCCATGGCGAGCACGCCGGCAAGCGCCACGCGTTGCTTTTGGCCACCCGAGAGCGCGTGGGTCTCGTGGCGCTCAAAGCCCACCAGGCCCACGCCCTTCAGCGCCTCGCGTACGCGCTGCGCAATTTGCGCCGATGGCACGCCAAGGTTTTCGGGACCGAACGCAACGTCATCTTCGACAAGCGTTGCCACCAGCTGGTCGTCGGGATTCTGGAACACCATGCCTGCGGTCGAACGAATGTCGTAGACCAGCTCGGGATCGGACGCATCCATACCGTTGATACGTACCGTGCCCGCATCGGGCTGCAGCAGCGCATTCAGATGCTTGGCAAACGTCGACTTGCCCGACCCATTGCCACCGAGGATGCAGAAAAACTCCCCGTCCTCGATGTTCAGATCGACGCCGTCGAGTGCCGGTACGGCACCGTCATAGCTAAAGGAAACGCCCCGACACTCAATCATGCGCGGCCTTTGACCTGGTCCTTTTTAGGCGTGATGAGGTTGGAGACCGCCTTGTACACCGCAAGTGTCAATACCGAGTTAAGGACGGTCTTGATAAGGTTGAACGGCAGCACGGCAGGAATCATAAGCGGGGCGATCACATCGACCGAGCCATACCAGAACCATACGCCAATGGTAAGGTTTGCGACCATAGACAACGCCGTAGCGGCAATGACGCCGAGCACCAGGCCAATCACGGCACCCTTATAGGTATGCATCTTCTGGTAGACGATAGCCGCGGGCAGAATGTAGCCCAGCGTGGCAACCAGGTTCATAAGCGCGCCGACCCAGTCACCCGTGGTGAGCGCATGGATAACAATCGCCATGGCGGCAACAGCAGTGCCGGCACCAGGACCATACGCAAACCCGCACACCATCGCCGGCACCAGCGACGGGTCATACGTCAAAAACGGCGCCGAGGGAAGAATGGGCAGCTGCACATACATAAACAGGGCGCCCAAGGCGCACATCAGCGCCATGGTAACGAGCTGTTTGGTGCTCCACCTATTCGTGTTCTCAAAATGGATATGCTGCGACTGTTCAGACATTAAGATCACCTGCCTCTTTCATCCGGACTCTAACCGTTGGTACTGGGATCTCACCAATTCAGCCGGCATGCGAACCAACGCACACACGGGTCGCGGACTCATCGGCTCGGTCGCAAACGCCTCGTCTGCGCCACGGCACCCCTTTGGCACCGCCCGATTTACCGCCAGTGGGGAATTCCACCCCGCCCTGAAACAGCAATTGCAAGTGTAGCACGAGCAATCGTTCGCGCAAGTATGCCAAGGGTAATTTGTGGTGGGGAAACGCTCCAGAAATGCGGTAGGGACAAGTTAGCGCAACAACCACGTCCTCCATCCGCCCCAAAGTAGCGCGCCTTTCGCGGCAGAGCCGCGAAACAGCGACCGGGACACGCATCCCCCACAACCACGTCCTCCTCCGCCCGCCGACCTCAAGGCCGTAAACGCAGGGAATCCGGGGGCGTGACGGGGGCTTCCCTCCGGAACATTCCGCACTGATATTTTCTGTATTGAAGACGTCGATGATGCACCCGTATAC
>URDI01000025.1:0-27805 GCA_900546475.1 uncultured Collinsella sp. | reverse complement strand
AGAAAGGTGAAGATATTTTAGAAATAAATTATAAGCAAGGACATACGGAGCCCAGATGCTCGCCGCCACGCCCGGTGAGCTGCGCTCGCTCGGCGCCGATGTGACGCGCATCGCAGCCGCGTCGCCCACCTGCGTCTTTGGCGGCCGCGACGTCATCGCCAAGAGCAACGCCAACTTCAACGTAGTCGACCTGCTCGCTTAACGCACAAAGGTAGATTTTTAGGACATGCCTAAAAATCTACCTTTTTTCTGCGGCTTAGACGGGGCGGCGCAGCCCACTGCGGCGGTTTGTCTCAATCTGTAACATCTAGACGGCAATATCGGCTCCAGATGTTACAGATCGAGACGTTCCCGAACGGCACCAGCTCTTTGTCTCGATCTGTAACAGCTAGGCCCATTTATGCCGAGTTACTGTTACAGATCGAGACAAACCGCCGCAGACACCCGCCCTTCAGCAAAAACCACCCAAAGGTGTCTGTCCCCTTTGGGTGGTTTGCGAGTGGGCTGTTACTTGATGAACGGGTTCAGCCTTGCCGCCAGCGGATCGAGCTTGTACATGGTTGCAAAGCACTCACGACCATAATCGGAGTCATTGTTCCAGCTACCCTGGTCGACGTCGTACTCTGCATCCAGACGAATCCACTCCTCTGGCTTGTTCTTCTCGTGCTTGCTGCAGAAGTAGCGCTGGTACTCGACCTCGTGCTCAAACTCAAACTCGGCATCCGAACCGCGGCCGGCATACTCGTCGACCGACGTCAGGTTGCCGTGGTCGTCATAGTAAAACTCCGCATAGCCGCCGCGCTCGGAATCGATCCTGTCGAGCTTTCCGTCGCTGTACGAATAATCCACCGCGGCATACGAGTTCAGCGAGCCGTAATCGTTGCCGTGCGAGTCGTAGGCCACAGGCGAGATACTCGATATGTTGCCGTCCTTGTCATACTCGTAGCCAGCGGTGATCGTCCACCTGGTGCCCACGGTGTCGCCCTGACAGTCCAGCGTAAAGGACGTCACGCGATCCTTGTCGTATCCGTACGAATACACGACCGTCCGAGGATTGCCCGGGCTGGTATCGGTGTCGGTCACCATGTTGCCGTCCTGGTAGACATATGTGCTCGCACTCTCGCCGTAACCCGCATGGGTCGTCTTGTTGATCAGGTTTCCGTCCGCGTCGTAGGTAAACGTCGTGGTGCTCGACGAATCGCTAATGTCGGCATCGCAGTCGATGCGCGTGACGTTACCGTCAGCGTCGTACGTAAACGTGTTGACGTTCTCGTAACCGCCCGCCAGATCTTCCTCAATCTCAGAGATACGATGCGACTCATCGTGCTCGACGCTGTAGCTTACGCCGCCACCTTGCTTGACGGCAGACGTGAAGCCCGTGACGTAACCGTTCTCGTCACGCTCGATCTCGTAGATATCGCCGTACGCATCGCTTTTATCGGTGCCTTCATAGGACATCGGCAGCCACAGCTCGTCAAGCTGTGTGTCCTTAATGCCGGTAATCTTCGTATCCTGCGGCAGCGCCAACGTGGCGAGCTTCTTTTTGCCCGAAAAATCGATGCTTTTAAGGTTTTCGGCATTTTTGAGGTCGAGCTTCTCGATGTCGTCGCAACCGTCCAGATTAACGACGGTGACATTACTCGCCGAGTTAAGCTCGACGGTCTTAAGGTCGCCGCAGCCCGAAAGATCCAGGTTGACGAGTTTGTCCCCGCCATTTTCCACACTGGTAACGTTGGGGAACACCTTGCCCAGGCCCTGCGTCGACGTGATGCCGTCCAGCTCGACCGACGTCACCGCCTTGGCCTCGTCGCGTGAGATGCGGCCGTCACCGTTAGTGTCGTACTTGGTCGAGACAAGCGCACGCATGCCGCTGTCCGGGAAGGTTTTCTCGTCAATTGGGGTGGTCGCGATCTGGGTGAAGTAGAACAGCGCGCCACCGCCGACACCCGCCGCCACGGCAAGCACCGCGGCAAGGGCGATGAGGGGCTTCTTGGAACGCTTGCGCCGCGCGGGCTGCTGCACGGGCACGTATTGCTGGGGAGCGGGCGCGGCAGGCTGGGGTTGCTGCGTGGCCGCGACCTGGTCGGGTGCTACGGGCGCGCCGCAGACGGGGCAAAAGAGGGCGTCGTCGACAAGCGGCGTGCCACACGAGCGACAAAACATGGCGGGCTCCTTTCGGTTCATTCCTTCCACCCTGAAGGTAAACCCAAAAATGCAGCCCTTGTTGCGCAACATTCAGCTCAAACCACCGCAAAGGAACGCAGTTCACAGGCGCCTTTGTGTTAGTTCGAACACTTGTTCTATACGTACACATGTTCGATAGTAGGGGTGCTTGCATCGGACCTAAATTGCAACTAGGATATAGTTGCAGAATGTGAGGCGGGATGACGCGGACCGATAAACTCATCGCCCAACTGCTTAGCTGCCCTTCGACGTATCGGTATACCGATTTTTTAAAAGTCATGGCTTCATATGGCTTTGAAATGGACAACAAAGGCAAGACATCCGGATCGCGCGTTCGCTTTTACAGGCCATCGGATGGCAGGATGTTCGTAATGCACGCGCCACATCAATCTGACGAATTGACAGCGGGGACCATTCGAAACATCGTTCGATTTCTGCAAGATGTCGGAGGTAGTCATGAGTAACGTTTTGGCATACAAGGGTTATTTCGCCCCAGTCGAGTTCGATGCCGAACAGCATGTGCTAACAGGTATGGTCACCGGCATTAGGGACGCAATCGTATTTGAAGGCTCCACGGCTGAAGAAGTGGAGCAATGCTTCCACGACGCCGTCGACGATTACCTTGAGTTTTGCGCCGAAAAGGGCAAGGAACCCGAGCGGGCTTTTAAAGGCTCGTTCAACGTAAGAACGGGCTCCGAGCTCCACAAGCAAGCGGCGCTGGCAGCGGCAAAGAAAGGTGAGTCACTCAATAAGTTTGTGACCGAAGCAATCGCTGCGGCGCTATAACGTTAACGCTTAGGCCCAAACCACCACAAAGGTGCCTGTCCCCTTTGTGGTGGTTTGGGCCGTCATTATCGCGTTTGCCCAGATAAAACCTGCCAAAATAAACCTGTCCCTTTTTGGCAGGTTTCCCGCGGCTAGCGCACCTGGTAGGCGCGGGCGTTTCGCGCCGAGAGGAAGACCGTGGAACCGTTATGGATGAGCGAGCTCACCTGCGGGGCGATAAGGCCCGCGACGCCTCCCGCCAACAGCAGCGAGTTGAGGCCGATGACCTCTCTAAACGATGCGTCCATGCGCTCCTCGAGCCCAAGCGCCAGACGGCGCAGCACCACGAGCGAGGAAAGGTCGCCGTCGGTGAGCGTGATGTCGGCGACCTCTTTGGCGATCGCGGTACCCGAGCCCATGGCCACGCCCACGTTGGCGGCCGAAAGCGCCGGCGAGTCGTTGACGCCGTCGCCCACCATGACCACGCGGCGCCCGGCCGCGCGCATCTGCTCGATCACGGTGTGCTTGTCCTCGGGCAAGAGGTCGGCGCGGAACTCATCGATCCCCGCCTTGCCCGCGATGCGCGCGGCGGCGTTGGCGTTGTCGCCCGTGAGCATCACGATATGCTCAAAGCCCAGTGCGCGGAGCTGCGCCAGCGCCTCGGGCGCGCCCGGCTTGAGCGGGTCCTGGATGCCGATTGCACCCTTGAGCACGCCATCGACCGCCAGGTAGAGCTTCGAGAGGCCGTCGAGCTTCTCCTCGATCAGCGCCCGCACATCGTCGTCGATCGTGACGCCCTCGTCCTCGACCACAAAATGCTCGGAGCCGATCACGCAGCGCTTGTCATCGAGCGAGCTCGCAATACCATGCGCCACCAGGTACTCGACCTCGGCATGGCGCTCGCGGTGCTCGAGCCCGGCCTCGGCAGCCGCATTGACCACGGCGCGCGCCACCGGGTGCGGAAAGTGCTCCTCAAGGCAGGCCGAGAAGCGCAGCACCTGCGTGCGGTCCCAGCCATCGAACGAAAGCACGTCCGCCACCTGTGGGGCAGCGGCAGTCAGGGTGCCCGTCTTGTCGAAGACGATGGTGTCGGCCGTGACAAAGGCCTCAAAATGCTTGGATCCCTTGACGGTGAAGCCCTCGCGCGCGCTCTGGCTCATGGCCGTAAGCACGCTGATGGCGCCCGTAAGCTTGAGCGCGCAGGAGTAGTCGACCATGAGCGCGGCACTCGTGCGCACCAGGCTGCGGGTCTTGAAGTAGACGCCCGCGGCAAGTAGGAAGTTCCACGGTACAAAGGCGTCGGCCATATGTTCACGACGGCTGAGCGACTCGGCCTTTAAGGCCTCGGACTGCTCGACCAGGCTCACGATCGAGCGCAGCTTGGTATCGGTCGCGGCAGCGCGCACGCGCACGTAGGCCTCGCCGTCCTCCACGGCCGTGCCGGCAAAGACGTCGTCGCCCACGCTGCGCTCGATAGCCAGCGGCTCGCCGGTGAGCGTGGACTGGTTGACCATGGCGCAGCCCCATTCGACGGTACCGTCGACGGGGATGGGCATGCCGGTGCGCACCACGATGAGGTCGCCGGCGACAAGGCTCGATGCCTGGACGCGGCGCTCCTCTGCCCCGCGCACCGTAGCATCGCCGCAGGGGATAAGCTGCGCGTAGTCGGGCACATCGAGCAGCGAGTAGATGAGCTGGTTTTGCGACTGCGCACGGGTGTAGTCCTCGAGGAGCTCACCCAGGTTGAGCAGCAGCATCGTGCTGGCAGCGGTGCGCCAGTCACGCTTGAGGAAGGAGATGCCGATGGCCGCGGCGTCGAGCACGGGCACGTCGAGGCGCGCGCCGGCAAGAGACGCGAGCGCGGCCTTGAGAAAGCCGCGATAGCTCCAGACGGTATAGATCGTGGAGAGCGGCGCCGGCAGGAACCAGCGGCGGGCGAGATGTCCGCCGAGGAGCGTGGCGATATCCATGAGCAGGCTGTTGGTGCGAGGCGCAAGCGCGACGGTGCAGTCGCGACGGGCCTCGTCCACGGCCGTGCGGTCGATAGCGGCGATGGCGGCGAGCGCCTGGGCGCGGGCGGCAGGCTCAAACGCGACAGCGAGCGAGCCCATGCGCGGATAGACCGTCGCCTTTTGGATGACGGGATGTTGGCGGAGGGCGCGCGTGAGGGCGTCGATGTCCGCCTCGGGCACGCGACCGGCGAGCTTAACGCGCACGCGGCCGGGGACCTCGTGTTGGATGGTGTAGTTCATGCGTGAAGGCCTCTCTTGGTATGGGGCGTCAAACGTGCGCCCAAAAGAGCAGCAGCTGCGTCGCTTGGGGGCGATCGCAGCTGCTTAGAGTCGTTGAGACAAGCGTTGGGCGCGAGGTCTACTCGGCCTTGCCGCCCTCGACGACCTCCACGTCAACGGGGTTGTTGAGGTACTCGGCCTCGGCAACGATGTCGTCGACCTGGGCCTTGGCCTGCTCGACGATGTCCTGGTAGCCAGCCTTGACGCGCATGCCGGCAGCAACGGTAGCCACGGCGGCACGCTTGGCGGTGTCGGACGCGAGGGCCTTGGGAACAACGACGCCCAGGACGGCGCCGGCGGCAACGAGCAGGGAGTGAGTCTTGGAAATGCTGACCATGGATGATCCTTTCGGACGTGCGGATAGAACGGTAATTAGTTCAGACTAACATTCTTTGAGTAGACGAGGATGCAAAGTCACCGTACGGCAATCCCGAAGGCGCGTCTTTTTGCGTTGTGCTGCTGAACTGGGGTTCAATCTACCCCGCAAGTGGGAAGGTAGGCCATGGTAACTCGCGTTATGCACATCTCGACCATAGTTGCGCACATGCAACAGTTTGCCGTGGCTAACCGCCGGATTGCTGGCCGGCCTAAGGGCCGGCGGTTGACCCGTTTGCCCTTGCGACGGAAGGGATAAACTTTGTAGCATCCGAACAGCTGCTTTGGAGGAATGCATGCTTAACGTTGCGCAACACAAACAAGCCGTCCGTGCCAAAGCGCTTGCCCAGCGCAACGACATCCCGCAGGCCCTCCGTGAGCAAAAGTCAGCCTCAATATCCTCCCAGCTCGCAGCAAAACTCGACCGGCTGCTCGACAGCCATCAAGGCGACCCGGTAACCTTGGCAACGTATGCGGCAATGGGATCCGAGCCCGATCCTTCCGCATTTGCCAGCTATGCCGAGCGGCGCGGCTGCCGCGTCGCGTACCCCTGCATGCTCTCATCAGCCGAAGCCGCTGCGTGCGGCCAGCGCATGTGTATGAGGGCCGTCGCCGTCGGCGATGCGCCCGCGGCCCCGTTTATCGCCCGCCCCACGCGGGCCTTCGCGGCCACGGACATCGATAGAAACCGTTTCCCCATCGTGCCTGACGAAACTCTCGACATGATCGTCGTGCCGCTCGTGGCCTTCGACCGCGCCGGCGCGCGCCTGGGCTACGGCGGCGGTTGCTACGACCGTTACCTGCCCACGCTTCGTCCCGACTGCCAAATCGTCGGCATCGCCTTTGAAGAGCAGCGCGTCGACCACGTCCCCACCGATGTCCACGACCTACCGCTACCCAACATCATCAGCGCCTAACCGCCGGCGCACCTCCCGACAGGCCTAGTGCTCCTCGCCGGCGCGGGCTAGGTCGTAGGGCGTGGTCTGGTAGACGTAGTAGTTGAGCCAGTTGGTGTAGAACAGCTGAGCCTGGCTGCGCCAGACGTTGCGCGGCTCGGCGGTGGGGTCGTCGCCCGGGAAGTAATGCGCCGGCACCTCCGGGTTGAGCCCGCGCTTCACGTCGCGCTCGTACTCCAGGCGCAGCGTGTCGGTATCGTACTCGGGGTGACCAAATACAAAGAAGCGACGGCTGTCGGTCGACTTGACGATGTACAGGCCTACCTCGTCGGACACGGCCACGACCTCAAGCTGCGGCTCGGCTTCCACGTCCTCGCGGCGCACATCGGTGTTGCGCGAATGCACGGCATAGAAACGGTCATCGAAACCGCGGACCAGCGGGCTTTGCGGCTTCACCAGATAATGCTCGAACACGCCGCTCGCCTTTGCCGGCAGGTCGTGCTTCTGGATACCGTAATGATGGTACAGACCGGCCTGCGCACCCCAACAAATGTGCAGCGTAGAATGCACGTGCGTGGTGGACCAGTCCATGATCTGGCAGAGTTCGGGCCAGTAGTCGACCTCTTCGAACGGCATCTGCTCCACGGGCGCGCCCGTGATGATCAGGCCGTCGTAGTGGATGTCGCGGATGTCGTCGAACGTGCGGTAGAACGTCTCCAGGTGGCCGACGCTTACGTGCGTGGCCTCGTGCGTCTTGGTGCGCAGCAGGTCCACCTCCACCTGCAACGGCGTGTTGGAGAGCTTGCGCATGATCTGCGTCTCGGTGGCGATTTTGGTGGGCATGAGGTTGAGGATGAGCACGCGCAGCGGACGGATGTCCTGGTGCAGCGCGCGGTACTCGGTCATGACAAAGATGTTCTCGCTCTCGAGCTGCGCGGCGGCAGGGAGGGCGTCGGGGATGCGAATGGGCATGGATGCTCCTTACGAGTCAGTTGCAGCTATGGTACAACGACCGGCCCCATCCGCGCGAGCACATCGTCCAGCGATGCCGTCAGCGGCCCAAATCACTCCAAAAGTAGAGATTAAAGCATGTCCCAAAAATCTACGGCACTTTAGCTTAGCAAAGTGGCAGCAGGACGCTACAATGGTTCGACGCGAAAAACTCGGCCGAAAGGATACATATATGTACCAGACGCGTAAGATCGGTGTGGTCGGCCAGGGCCACGTAGGAGCACATGTCGCCAACAGCCTGCTTATGCAAGGCATTGCCGATGAGCTGTACCTATGCGATATCAACGAGGCCAAGGTGACGTCCGAGGTCCAGGACCTGCGCGACTCCCTTTCGTTTGTCCCGTACAACACCAAGATCGTCAACTGCTACGACCACTACGAGGAGCTGGCCTGCTGCGACGTCATCGTCAACGCCGCCGGCAAGGTCGCGCTGGCCGCCGGCAACCGCGACGGCGAGCTGTTCTTTACCACCGACGCCGCCCGCACCTTTGCCAAGCGCATCGTCGACGCCGGCTTTGACGGCATCTTCGTGAGCATCTCCAACCCCTGCGACGTCGTGTGCACCGAGCTGTGGCACCTGACCGGCTACGATCCCAAGAAGATCATCGGCTCGGGTTGCGGCCTTGACTCCGCCCGCCTGCGCACCGAGATCTCCAAGAAGGTCGGCGTGAGCCCCAAGTCCATCGACGCCTACATGATCGGCGAGCACGGCTTTAGCCAGCTTGCCGCCTTTAAGGCCGCAACCATCGCCGGCAAAAACCTCAACGAGCTTCAGGCCGAGAATCCCGACAAGTACTCCTTTGACCACATGGAGGTCGAGGAGCTCGCGCGCAAGGGCGGCTATGTGACCTACCAGGGCAAGCAGTGCACCGAATACGCCGTCGCCAACTCCGCCGCGCGCGTCTGCGCCGCCGTGCTGCACAACGAGCACGCCGTGCTTTCCGCTTCCACGCTCATGACCGGCCAGTATGGCGAGGAGGGCATCTTCACGTCCCTGCCGTGTGTGATCGGCGCCGAGGGCGTCGAGGAGGTCTACACGCTCGACCTGTCCGAGTACGAGCTCGAGGGCTTCCACAAGAGCTGCCAGCACATCCGCGACAACATCGCCCAGCTCGACTGGTGGGATGCCGAGGCCTACGACGCAAAGTAGGCCGCCGCTTGACGCGACACCTCGCTCATACGGACGCCATGTAAAGCGGGCCGCGCCGGAAACCCATCGGCGCGGCCCGCTTTTTGACTCACACGACACGCTTGCAAATTTAGGTCTAATACTTTTCCCGTGAAGTGAACGAGCAAAAACGAGCCCCCGAAGCATCGACACTTTATGGGAACCATTTCCTGCGGTTTCATTAAGATTTTCCTGCGGTTTTGGCGCCAAAAAATGTCGATGCTTCGGGGGTCCAAAATAGGTCGTTCACTTCTCGGGAAAAGTATTAGACTTCGTTTACCGGCGGTTTCCGGCACCCAGCAAAGGGCGCCGAAACGCAAACGGGGCCCGCGCTCGGCGAAGGCCCCGTCGTGAAAGATTGCTTTCCCGGTTGCTTAGTACTGCTCGATGCCCATGTAGCGACGAACCTCGGGGCTGTGGTCGAACACCTTGCCGCGGGCGGCGCGCAGCTCGCAGCTCATCGCATAGAAGAAGATCGGCTCCAGGAACGAACGCACGCTGGCAGGCACTTCGCCCACGCCGTACTCAAGCGCGTCGAGCACCATAATCGTATCGGTGTGCGTGTTGAGGAACGCAAGCGCGCGCTCCTCCATGGGGCGGCACTCGCCGGCGCCAAGCTGCACAAAGTAGAACACGCCGGGCTCGGTAGCCTCGAACGGGCCGTGGAAGTACTCGCCGGAGTGGATGTAGCAGCAGTGCTGCCACTGCATCTCCATGAGCGAGCAGATGGCCATGGCGTAGGTCTGGCTAAAGTTGGGGCCGGAGCCCAGGATATAGAAGAACTTGTGCTGCTGGCAGAGCTCGGCAAAGCGGGCGCCCAGCTCGGCGTTGACCTTCTCGCGCGCGGCGGGCAGCAGCGCGTCCATCTGCTTAAGGCCGACGTACATGTCGGCGAGTGCCTCGTAGCCTTCCTGCTGGTCGAGCAGCTCGGCGGCGATCAGGGCGCCGATGCCCTGCGGCACCTCGGCCTGCGACACGCCCTCGCCCCAGGGGTAGACCCAGGTGGTCCACTTGCCGTTGTCGATCTTGGAGCCCTCGCAGTCGGTGAGGGCGACGACCTCGGCGCCGGCAGCCAGCGCCATCTCGCAGGCATCGACGACCTCCTGCGTATTGCCGCTGTGGCTGCAGGCGACGACGAGCGACTTCGGCCCCAGGCTCTTGGGCGCCATCAGGCAAAACTCGCGTGCCGTGTAGACCGTCGAGGTAAACGTGGTCGCCTCGCGCTTGAGCAGCTCGTTGGCCGGCATCAGGTCGATCATCGAACCGCCGCAGGCGATCCAAAAGACATTCTCGACCTTGCCCTTGCGCTCGATAATTTCCTGAATCAGATCATGTGCGTTCATGCTGATGCTCCTCCTTGTGTGGTGGCTTTTGGTGACGGCTGCTCGTACCTGCGGTCGTTCTATGTTGTCCTATTTATAGCACGCAAGCTGTCGTGGGTGAAGTCATTTCGCCAAACTTGTTCTATGTTGTTCTATCTGTGGACGTTAGATGTCAAACACGTAGCGCGAGCCAACGATCTTTTGACGACCGAGCAGTAGGGGCCGCTCGTCCGCATCGGTAAAGTACGCCTCCATATAAAAGAGCGGCTCGCCGACCGGCACCTCCAGCAGCGGGGCCGCCTGAGCATCGGCAAGCGCAATCTCCACGGTGCAGGGATCGGACTTGAGCGGCGCGCGGCCCGAATGCTCTGCAACGAGCGCAAAGATCGAGTTATCGGCGAGGTCTTTATCGGCAAGCGTCTGCAGGTAGGGATGGTCGGCGAGCACAAAGGCGTTGTTCTCGAGCATGACGGGCACGCCGTCGGCCGTGCGCACGCGCTCGACCACGATAAGCTCACAGCCGGGTTCCACCCCAAAAAACGCCGCATCCTCGTGCGTCGCTGCGACCACCGTGCGCGACACCAGACGCGCACCCGGCACCATGTCGTTGGCAGCACAACCCTCGGTAAAGCTCTGGACGTCACCCTTCTGGCGAATCTTGCGCTTGAGCTTGGGAGCGCACACAAAGGTACCCCTCCCCTGCTGGCGGCTGAGATACCCCGCACGCGACAGCTCCTCGATGGCGCGGCGCACGGTGATGCGTCCCACGCCGTAGGACTTCGCGAGCTCCATCTCGGAAGGAATACGCGAGCCGGCCGCGTACACGCCGCGCGCGATCTCGCCCTTTAGGTCGTCCATAACCTGCTGGTACAGCGGCACGGCGGACACCTCGGCGCGCTCGGAACGTTCGGTCTTGCTATCGGCTGCCATCATTACGCTCCATCCCGTGCATGCTCGGACTCAAACTCTTCAATCGCCGCCATAAACTGCTCGCCAAAGGCGTCGGCCTTTTTCTCGCCAATGCCGTTGACCCGGATCAGCTCCTCGCGCGTTTGAGGGCGCAGGCGGCACAGGCCGCGCAGAGCCTTGTCGGAAAAGACCATATACGGCGCCATCTCCAGCTCGGTCGAGATCTCCTTGCGCAAGGCACGCAGGCGCTCGAACAGCTCGGCATCGTCGCCCACGCGCGGGCGCTGATCCAGCTCGGCCTCCTCGCGCAGCAGATCCACCGCGCGGCGGGCGCGGGCCGAGGCCTTGCGCTTGGACGCGCGACGCTTAACGGTAAAGGCGAACGCCTCATCCTCGACCTCGCCGGCACGCGGACCCAGTCCCACGACCGGGTACTGCCCCTGCGAGGTGGCCAAATAACCGCGGCCGCACAGCTGGCCGATGATGTCCTTGATGCGCCCGACCGATTCGCTCGACAGCTCACCGTAGCCGCGGTCCTCGTCCAGATGCATCTGGCGAATGCGCTCGGTATTGCCGCCGTGGAGCACGTCGGCGATCAGCGACTTGCCAAAGCGCATGGGTCGCGTGGCCACATAGCGCACGGCGGCGCGGGCCATATCGGTGACGTCCTCGACCTCGAACTGCGTGAGGCAGTTGCTGCAGTTGCCGCAGCCCTCGGCTTCGTCCGTGGCGGTGGCGCCCGCACCAGCCGCAGCAGCATGCTCGGCCGCGGCCTCGTCGCCAAAGTAGCGCAGCATATATTCGCGCAGGCAGCCGGTGGTATTGCAGTAGCCCTCCATCTGGCTGAGCAGACGATATCGATTTTGGAGCGCCCACGCGCGTTGCTCGTCGTCGAGCGCCTCGTCGGCCGCATCGCCGCGGTCGATTAAAAAGCGGCGCATGCGAAAATCGTTGCCGTTCCACAGTAAGTGACAGCTGGCCGGATCGCCATCGCGGCCGGCGCGGCCCGCCTCCTGGTAGTAGGCCTCGATGCTCTCGGGCACATTGTTGTGGATCACGTAGCGCACGTTGGGCTTGTCGATGCCCATGCCAAAGGCGTTGGTGGCAACCATCACCTGAAGATCGTCGTCAATAAAGGCACGCTGGCTTTGACGGCGGGCGTCGTTGCCCATGCCGGCATGGTAGCGGCCAACGCGAATGCCGCTGGGGCCCAGCGCCTCGGCAAGCTCGCCTGCCAGCGCATCGACCGTCTTGCGGGTCGAACAATACACGATGCCGCTCTCGCCCGAATGCGCGATCACATAGTCGCGCACCCAGGCGGTCTTGGCTTTGTCGCCCATCTCCTCGCAGCCAAAGTAGAGGTTCTTGCGATCGAAGCCCGTCACCACCGTCGCGGGGTTTTGCAGGCCGAGCATCTGCTGGATGTCCGCACGCACGCGCTCGGTTGCCGTAGCGGTAAAGGCCGCCACGATGGGGCGCTGCGGCAGGGAATCGATGAACTCACGAATCTGCAGGTAGGCGGGGCGGAAATCCTGGCCCCATTGGCTCACGCAGTGGGCCTCGTCAATGGCCACGAGCGGCACGCCAATGCCGCCGTCCGCCGCGGCCTCCTGCGCAAAGGCTAAAAAGCGCGGCTCGAGCAGGCGCTCGGGCGCCACGTACATAAGTTGGTAGCGGCCCTCGCGCGCCCGCTTGAGCACGGTGTTTTGCTGGGCCGGCGTAAGGCTGGAGTTGAGATAACTGGGGCGCGCACCCGCCGCGAGCAGCGCGCGGGTCTGGTCCTCCATAAGCGACAGCAACGGACTCACCACAAAGGTGATGCCGGGAAGCATGAGCGCGGGCACCTGGTAGCAAATGGACTTGCCGGCGCCCGTGGGCATAACGCCCAGCGCGTCGCAGCCGGCAAGGATCGCATCGACCATACGGTCCTGCCCCGGGCGAAACGAGGTGTAGCCAAAATAGGCGCCGAGCGTGTCGAGCGCCGTCTGCTGCATGCTATCGGTCATGGTTTCCTAACGTCCAAGTCATCTGCCGCCGATTATACGCCGCCACGCGGACCAGTGCCGCACGGCGGCCAGCCACGACATGGGTAGTCATTGGGGACGTTCTTAAACGACTAGTCAAACAAGAATATCCCTAACGACTACTCATTTAAGTCTGTCCCCAATGAGTGTTTGGACACTTTCCGGATGAGCGTGGATAATCTCCCACTTTGAACCCGTCACCAAACCAAAAACGGGAGATTATCCACGCTCATTCTGCAGATTGCCGCTCTGGCGGGCTTGCAGCGTCGGCCCGTTACGCGGTTTGGTAAAACCGCGTAACTTACATCACCATGACGTAGCGGCTACCCACGTAGTACTGTTTGCCGAGCAAAACCGGCTCATCGTTGGGACCGGTAAAGCCGGCGCGCAGGTTGAGCAGCGGATCATGCGGGGCAATGCCCAGCTCGGCCGCCTGCTCGGCATTAGCTCGAACGGCCTCGACCGTACGGTAGCCAACCGAGACAATCGGCGTTCCGCCAACACGCTCGACCTCGGCAAAAATCGACTTGTCCTCAAGATCGGCCGTCAACAGCTCACGGTAGGCGTCAAACGGCACAAAGATGTTCTCCTCAAAGATGGGCTCGCCGTCGGCCGTACGCACGCGCTTGATATGCAGTAGCAGCGCATCCTTCTGCAGACCAAAGAACTCCATCTCGTTTTGGCGCGCCGGAACGATCTGGCGATCGACCACGTGCGCACCGGCCTTCATGCCGTTGCCGGCACACAGCGCGGTAAACGTCTGCAGCGTCGAGGCATGGAACTGACGATTGATGTGCGGTGTGGAAACAAAGGTGCCGCGGCCCTGTTGCTTAACCAGGTAGCCATCGGAGCACAACTCCTCGACGGCGCGACGCACCGTAATTCGGCTCACGTCGTACTGCTCGGCAAGCTCGAGCTCGGACGGAATACGCTCCTTGGGTGCATAAACACCTTTCTCGATCGCATCTTTGATTTCGTCATAAATCTGCTGGTAAAGCGGTGCATTTTTGGGTGCAGGCATATCTAATCACTCTTATCGAAATATCGAAATAACTAATACGTATATAACGTCTAGTTTCATGTTACCTCATATTGATAAAACGATACACCCCACCTACCAAAAAGCGACAGCTTCATTTTGGTAGGTTTTATCTGGGCAAACGAAAGTCCCTCGAAAGCAACGGGGCTTTCGAGGGGCTCATGCGGAAGGGTTGCGCCGGGCCGGCAAAATGCCAATACCCTACTTGCCGTCGTCCTGCTGCAGACTGTCCTGCTCGCTGAGGCGCGCCTGCCTGCTGGCCATGCGCGCGGGCTTGTCGGGATCGGGTACGGCCGTGGGCATGGGCTCGTCGACATGACCGCCCCACCAGCCGCCCACGAAGTTGAGCGTGTGGAACACATTGATCACGGCGCCGGGATCAATATCGCACACCAGCTTGATAATGTCCTGGCTCTCGTAGGTCGAGACAACGGCGTGCAGCAGGTACATCTTTTCGCGGCTATATCCGCCGATGACCTCGGCGCAGCTAATGCCATGCTGAAAATGGTCAACATAGGCTGTCATGACCTCGTCTGCCTTGCGTGTCGTGATCTGCAGCGTCACACGGTCGTAGCGTCGGTAGAAACTGTCGATGGTCTTGGTCGAAATAAACTGGAACACGATGGAATACGCCGCATTGTCCCAGCCAAACATAAAGCCAAAGATCGCCAGGATAGCGCAGTTAAAGCCAAAGATGACGCCCCAGATGGTCTTGCCTGTATGGTTGGAAACCCACAGCGCGATAAAGTCGGTGCCGCCGGTGGATGCGCCGGACTTAAGCGCGATGGCGGCGCCCAGGCCCGAGACCACGCCGCCAAAGATGATGAGCATGATCTTGTCGCCCAAAAACGGGGCGAAGTGAAAGATGTTGAGGAACAGCGACGAGAGCATGACCTGCATCATCGAGAAGATGACGAAGCGCTTGCTGATGCCGCTCCAGCAAAGGAGCGCCACGGGGATGTTGAGCGCGAGCATGCCGAGCGAGATGTCGATATGAACGCCGCCGAGCGAGGTGACGCGATCGAGCAGGACCGCGACGCCGGTGAGGCCGCTCGGAAGCAGGTCGGCGGGGCGAATGAACGCCTGAATCAGAAATGTCTGGAGAACGGCGGAGATGGTGACCGCCACGGCAGTAATGGCGCGGCGGACGATGGTGAGACGGCCGAGCACGAGCACGCGGTCCGTGAGCTGATCGATGGCGTTCGCCACGTAGGCTCCTTTCGAAGGCAGATGTAATTGTGGGGCATGCCGGCGATTGTAGCATGGAGCGCGAGAGGGCGCTTCAATTCACCCTCTCTCGACAACCAAAACGAGCCAGCAGCTCCCCAACCAAAGAGCCAAATTCTAAGTGAGTAGACTTTTCGCGATCTACCAAGCGCACTCAAAACAGCCACCTCTCCGACCTGCGGTTTTACTAAGGCAGATACGCTTTGTGCTCGGCATGTGCCAAAAAGTCTACTCACTTAGTCCGAGTCGAAGCCAAACGGATCTAAATCGAAGCCAAAATGAGCCAATCCACCGCAAGAGACGTGTGAATCCGCACTTCTTGCGGCGAATTGACGCTACAAAGCGGTCAGAATGTCGGCGAGGCTGTCGATGACGGCGTCGGCTCCCGTTTGGTCCAGGTTAACGCCCTTGTGCGGACGCAGTGCCAGGACGCGCGCGCCGGAGCGCTTGCCGGCCTCGATGCCCAAAGGCGAGTCCTCGATAACCAGGCACTCGGTAGGCTCCACACCCAGCGCCTCCATGGCACGCAGGTAGATCTCGGGGTCGGGCTTAAATGCACTGCACTCGTGACCGCTGATGGTGTAGTCCAGCACGTCGGTGATACCGGCAATCTCCACCAGCTCGTCAATGAGCTCGCGATAGGACGAGCTCGCGATGGCACACTTGACGCCGCGCTCGTGCAGCTCGCGCATCACCGGCTCCGTCTGCTCGTTGAGCAGCTCGGCATACGGAACAGGGTGAACCGGGCTGTAGACCTGCTTGTACTCAACGCGCAAGCGCTCGCGCAGCTCAACATCGTCGGGCACCAGCGACTTCCAGATGGCAGGCTCGTTAGACCCCGAAAGATCGGGGATCTCGTCAAAGTGGAACCCCTTTTCCTCCATAAACGCCACGCGGCGACGGTTGTAGAACCACTCGGTATCGACCAGCACGCCGTCCATATCAAACAGCACTGCCTTGATCATACGCATCTCCTCCCACCTGCCAAAATGGGACAGGTTTATTTTGGTAGGTTTTATCTGGGGTTTTGCGGCGCGACGGGCGCGCCCTCCCCAGAGCAAAAAGGGGACGGGGCGCAAACCCCATCCCCTCTCAATCAACCTGTAAGGTCTACTTACTTGTGATTAGTAGGAAAGCTTCCACATGTAGCGACGCATGGTCAGCGGGTGCTGACGGGCCTCGGCGATCTGGTTGCCGTACTCGCGCATAACGGCGAGGTGCAGCAGCGGGTTGAAGTAGGTGACGACGCTTGCCGGCACGGCGTCGGCCAGACCGTAGTCCTTGGAGTCGATCAGAGCGACCTTGGCGCCCATGCGCTTAAGGAAGGTGAGGGCGCGGGCGTCCATCGGACGGGTGGCACCATCAGACATGAAGAAGACGTAGGGCTTACCCTCGGTGGAAACCTCGAACGGGCCGTGGAAGTACTCGCCGGTGTTGTAGGCGGCGGCGTCGATCCACTGCATCTCGGTGAACAGGAAGGCGGCGTGAGAATAAGCCATCTTCTCGGAGGCACCGGAGGCCATGAAGTAGATCATCTCGTCGTCCTTGAAGTCCTGGGCGAACTGCTTGGCAAGACCCTTGGCGGACTGAGCGGCGTTCTCGCAGAGCTCGAAGACGTTGGTGAGGCCGGTGATCATGTCCTCGTAGTGGTCATAGCCCTCGGTCTGCTGAAGGATCTCGAGAGCAAGGGCGATGGCGTAGCCGGGCTTCTCGCACTTGGCAGCGTAGTTGGCATGGAAGCCGTGAACGATGACGTGGTCGGCGTCGACGGTCAGAGCGGAGCCGGCCTTGTTGGTGAGGGAGACGACCGGGCAGTTGTGCTTCTTGGCGGTCTTGTTGGCCTCGACGGTCTCGGGCGTGGAGCCACCGAGGGAGCAGGTGATCACGAAGGTGTGCTCGTTGACCCAGGAAGGCGTGTCGTAGTTGAACTCGTTAGCGGTGAAGATCTGAACGTTCAGCTTGTCCGTGTTGTTGGCCAGGAAGTACTTGGCAGGGTAAAGGTCGGACATGGAAGCACCGCAGCCGACGAAGGCGACGCTGTGGATCTCGTGGTTGGACAGGACGTCAGCGACGATCTGCTTAGGGAGGTTAAGGTCGATCTCGTACATCTGACACATTCCTTTCGATTTTTTGCGGCGCCACATTGCCGGGCGCTCGCAGGGTTACCGTGGTTTGGACCGAGTCGCCGGCCCGTTGAGGATGTGGCAAAGGAACTGTCCCTTTGTCACATTTAGGGATGGAAGCCTGCCTGGGGTATGGGATGCCAGGCAGGCCCCCGGGGGAAAGCGGTTAGGCGCTTGGTCGCGACTAGGCCAGGATGCCGGCCGCGGAGAGGGCGATGCCGCCCACGATGGCGATCACGAGAAGCCAACCGGTGTTGACGTTCTTCTTGATGAGCCAGTACATAAGGCCGGTGAGGCCAAGGGAGATCATCTGGGGCATCATGCCGTCCAGGATGTCCTGGATCACGACGGTACCCTCAGCGAACTGCAGCGGGGTGGTGGCGCCGATCAGCGTAGCGATCATGCCGCCCACGGACATAAGACCCACGATGCCGCAGACATACATGAGCTTCTCCATGAGGTCGCCACCCTGGAGCTTGCTCAGGTACTCGTGGCCGCCCTGGTAGCCGATCTTGGCAGCGAACCACGTGATCAGCACGGAGGGCACGATGGAGATGAGCATGGCCAGGATCGGACCCATGATGGAGCCCTGCTGAGCCAGCTGAACGCCCAGGCCAAAGGCGATAACGCGGATGGTGCCCTGGAAGAAGGAGTCACCGATGCCGGAAAGCGGGCCCATGAGGGAGGTCTTGACCGCGTTAATCGAATCGGGATCGAAGTTCTCGGGATCCTTGGCGTACTCCTCCTCCATGGAGGCGGCGAGGCCCAGGATGAAAGCGCTCGTCTGCGGGGTGCAGTTGTAGAACGCCATGTGACGGTGGCAAGCCTCTTTCTTAGCAGCGAGCTGCTTGGGGTCGGACTCGTCCGGATAGAGGCGATCGAGCGTGGGGACCATGCCGTAGAGGAAGCCCATGTTCATCTGACGCTCGTAGTTCCAAGAGGCCTGGATGGCCCAGGAGCGCCAGAAGAACTGGCTGACCTTCTTGTTCAGGGACACGTCCTTGGTTGCGGTTGCCATAGTGTGTTCCTCCTTAGTCTTCGTCGTCTTCGAGCGGATCGTAGTCGGAATCGACACCGGCGGCTGCATGGGAGCCATTGAACTTGAAGCCCATGAAGACGATAGCCAGGCACACACCGATCAGAGCGACCGCGATGACGGACAGGTTGAGGTAGGCGGCGAGCAGGAAGCCGATGAACAGGAACGGGGTCATACCCTTCTTGATCATCATGGTGAGCAGCAGGGCCAGACCGTAGGCGGTCATGATCTTGGTCGAGACGTTCAGACCAACGGACAGCCACTCGGGAACCATGTTGACGATGGCTTGGACCAGGTCGGTACCGACAAAGACGGCCAGGAAGATCGGCAGGAAGTACATGATGGCGTACAGACCGGAGCCGGCGCAGATGTGCATACGGTAGGCGGTCTTGAACTTGCCGTTATCAATCGCGCTATCGGCCACATGGGTGAGGGCGGCGATGATGGAACGGAACACGATGCCGAGGAGCTGACCCAGGACGGCGACCGGGATGGCGATCGTCATGGCGGTCTCGGCGGAAGCATCGGTCAGGCACGCGAAGGCAGCGGCCACGATGCCGCCCAGGACCATATCGGGCGGAACGGCGGCGCCGACCTGCACCAGGCCCATGGACACGAGCTCGACGGCGGCACCGACGGCAAGGCCGGTGGGCACATCGCCCAGCAGCAGACCGACGAGCGTAGCGCCAACGAGGGGCTGCTCGAAGTTAAGACGACCGAGCAGGCGGGAGTCCCACATGCAGAACACGCCGACGAGGCCGACGAGCACCGCACTGATGAACGTATTCATACCCTTCTCCTTTCAGTCAGGCAAAAGCCTGGTTGATTACAGCTTGGCGTCGATGTCGACGCTCTGATACGTAGGGGTCTGCTGGACATAGAGCTTGATGCCCATGTCGAGCAGCTGGTTGACGTCGGCCTTCTGGGTGGCGTCGAGGAAGACGGAGCTGTCCTTGCCGCCGACCTGATCGGCACCGTCGTGGTTGGCGGTGGCGCCCAGGTTGATGGCGTCGAGCTTGTAGCCCTGGCAGAACTGCAGCATCTCGGCCGTGTTGCCAAAGACGAACATGACGCGCTCGCCAAGGGTGTTGAGCTTGTCCATCTTGGCGAGGGCACGCTCGACGGTGAAGACGTTCAGGCGCACGCCCTGGGGCTTGGCCAGCTTAAGAGCGCCCTTCTTGATGTCATCGTTGGCGGCAGCGTTGTCGACGACGATGATGCGCTCGGCCTGGACCTTGGTGGTCCAGGTAAAGACGACCTGGCCGTGCAGCAGACGGTAGTCAAGACGTGCGAGGACGATCTTGGCGGGACCGGAGCTGTGACGGGACGCCTTGGCCTTCTTGGCGGGAGCCGCGGCGACCTCGACCGGTGCGTTGGGGTTGGTCAGACCGGTGCGGGCCTCGTTGATGAGGGCCGCGAGCTCGGTGCCCTTGACGGGGGCGGGGCTCATAGCAAGCGTGAGCGCCAGCGGGATGTTGAAACCGCTGACAACCGTGAACTTCGTGCCGTTCTTGGAAAGCTCGACCATGTTGTTGTTGACCGAGCTACCGAGCATATCGGTTAGCACATACACGGTGTCGTCCGCGTTGAACGTGGCGATCATAGCCTCAACCTTATTGGTGATGGGCTCCTTGTCGTCACGAGCAAGCGACACGACGTGGACGTTCGACACGTCGCCGAGAACCATCTCGAGCGTGTCTTTGGCGCCTGCGGCCAGGCCGCCATGAGATGCGAGAATGATCTGATTCATCTTGCCTCCTCCTTTTCGTTATGGTCATTATAACGTCTTATACGTTGCGGATATTGATAATTAGTATTTAAACCGTTCGCGGGTGAAAAACGACCGTTGGCGGGTTTAACGCAATCGAAACGATGGTCTTGGGTAGGCCGGCGCTGGCTGGATAACCCCAGGTCGGACGCCGCGCGCAACCCCCTATCGCACGAAGTACCAGGGGCTTTCCTGCACGGTGGGCTCCAGCGCAATGCCCGTGCGCTCGCGGAAGAGATCCATGTCCTGCGATTTCTCCGTCCACCACGCGTTGGGCTTAAAGGTCATGCTCTCAACGACATGACCGACAAACACACTGTTGCGCAGCTTGGAAAAGTCGGTGTTCATAATCACGATGGACGCGAGCACCAAAACGATGCCCAGAACTTTGATCGCGCCGGCGGGCTCGGCGTAGACACCAATGCCCAGCAGTACGGTGACGACTGTCTCGAATGACATTACGACGGGAACTTTCGACGTCTCGAGCCCCATGGACAGACCCTGCATATATAAGATGTAAGCCACGGCTGTGGGGATGAGTCCAAAGCCAAGGAACAGCAGCAGCAGCTGTGGCGACATTGCCGCGGCGACATCCGGCCACGGAGCCGCGATAGCTGCCATAACCGCACCGCCAAAAACAAAGCCCCAAAACGTGACAGCCAGCGGGTGGACCGTCTTGGTTGCTATCCGGCTAAACACCGCGAGCGACGCACCACAAAGGCCTGCAATCACGCCCGACGTGACGCCCCAAACCGAAAAATGAAAACCGGAAAGGTCGCCATTGGTCACCGCAAGCACACAGCCAACGATGTTAAAGACAATGGCAACGAGCTTGTTGAGGGTCACGTCCTCGCGATAAAGGACGCGGCCGAGCGCGACGCCAAACACCGGCGACGTGTAGAGCAGCACCGATGCCGTGGACATGCCCACCTCGCGCATGCACTCGTAATAGCAGGTGTTGGCGGCAGCCAAACCGACGATACCGACAAGCGCGCAGGAAACAAGCTCTTTAGGGCTTGCCTTGAACAGGGTCAGCGGACCCTGAACCACGGTAGACCCCTCACCCGGACGGCAGCCCATAAACATCAGGACCGGCGCCAAGATAAGCGCTCCGACCAACAAGCGAAAGGCAGCCATGCTCTGGGACGAAACGCCCATGGCCGAGATGCCGTTTACAAAGATTCCGATGCTGCCCCACATAAGCGCGGCGATCAGCACCAGCACATAGCCCAGATTGCTCCTCTTCAACGCAGCCTCCTCGGTATTGTTTCCAATATGTTTCGTACTACGTTATAGTCGTTATATACATTTTTCAAGGCACAAATCGGCGAACGGGAAATCTCTCGACACAAGGAGTGTCCCCAACTGCCGGCACAAAAGGAACATCCCTAACTGCCGGCACAAAAGGAACATCCCTAACTGCCGGCAGAAAGGGAACGTCCCCAAGTGCCGCTCTAGCAGTTGCGGTGAAATAGTTCTCAAACAGAGGCCTCACACTCCCAAACAGGAACTATTCCACCGCAACTCATGAGGGGTATTGGGCTGTTAGGCCGCTCTATCCCTTAGTAATCCAGCTTCCACATGTAACGGCGCGTCATGTAGTCCTTGTGGGTGACGGCGGAGAGCGCACGCATGTAGACGTTGTTGAGGATCGGGGCAAAGATCAGGTGGTTGAAGTACTCGCTCACGCTGTCCTTGATGTCGTTGAGGCCGAGCTCCTTGGCGTCGAGCTGGTAGACGCGCTCACCACCGTACTGGTTGACAAAACGGATGCCGCGCTCGTCGTTGCAGCGGCTGCGGCCGACGCTGATGAGCTGGAACAGCGAGGTACGCTTGTCCAGAATCTCGAAGGGGCCGTGGAAGAAGTCGCAGGTGTTGATGGTGCAGGAGTCGATCTGCAGCATCTCCTGCACGTTGCAGATGCTAAAGACGTAGGCGGCACCAAAGAGCGGGCCCTGGGCCATGACGTTGATGCAAGGCTTGTCGGCGTTCTGCTCGGCCCACTTAGCAGCGAGCGGACGGGTGTACTCGACGGCCTTGCGATAGATGGGGTCGACCAAGTCGAAGGCAGCCATAGAGGTCTCGTACTCGGCATAGCCCTCGGTCTGCTGCGTGAGCTCCATGGCGATCATGGTCACGACGGCGGAGTTGGTGCGGCCCATGCAGGACTCGTCGACGGCCAAGCTATCGTACTGGATCTTGTAGTCGCAGACCTCGGTGAGGCCGGACTCGTCAACATAGATGGCGATGGTGCTGGCGCCGTGGTCCTTGGCGACCTGGGCGGCGACGATGGTCTCCTTGGTGCCGCGCATGGACACGACGACGGCCAGGGTGTTCTCGTTGACGTAGGCAGGCGTGGCGTGCACGAACTCGTTGCTGGTGTAGCTGGAGCTCACGACTTTCGTGGCCTCGTGCTCCATAAAGTACTGGGCAGGATAGTTGCCGCCGTTGGATCCGCCGGCGCCAATCCATACGACGCGCTTGATGCCGCCCTTGTCAGCCTTGTCAGCCAAAACCTGGGAGACGACGTCCTTAACCTGTTCCTGAGTAGTCATCGTGCATCAGCCTTTCTTCTCGTTTGATGCTCATCACAGGCATACAAGTTACATACATGTTTTGCTTATGTCGACTAGTTGTATGCTATATTTATCTTAGAAAATTTGCTGCTAAGGTTTTCGAAAGTCCATTACCAGCGGTTTTGTTGTCGTATTGAATACATGCTTGATTATACTCGCATACAAGTTAGATATAGGTTGATTGCATGAACGCTTCGTCTAAAAAGAAACTGGCCCAATACGAGCGTCTGGCGACCACACTTCGCGACCGCATCGCTGCCGGCATCTACGCCTGCGGAGACAAGCTGCCGTCCGAGATGGAACTCATGGACGAATCGGGTCTGTCGCGCAGCACCGTGCGCCATGCCCTTAAGGTGCTCGTTGACGAGGGCCTGGTTCGCACCGAGCGCGGGCGCGGCGCCTTTGTGGCCGACACGCCGGCGCTCCACGAGAACAACCTGGTGTTTTCGAGCTACACAGCGCAGATCCAGGGCCAGGGCATGAAGCCCACCACGCGCACGGTGGACTCGGGCTTTGCCAAGGCCGCGGGCAATGTGGTCAAGTTCTTCGATGCCGCCGCGGGCAGCAAGCTCGTCAAACTTGTCCGCCTGCGTTATCTGGACGATGCGCCACTGTGTCTGGAGACCACCTATCTACCACCGAGCTTTGCAGCACTCATCGATCGCGATATCAACGGTTCGCTCTACGCCACGCTGCGCCAAGAATTCCATCGCGCGCCGGCACAGGGACATAAGACCTTTGAGGTGTGCTATGCCTCGCAAAACGAGGCGTTTTTGCTCAACGTTGAGCGCGGACAGGCCCTGATCCTGATCACCGACTACGTCTACGACACCGACGGTCGCCCGCTCCATGTCTCCAAGCGCATCCAACGGACCGACCGCGCCAAATACACCGAGCCCATCGGCTAGCGCGCCAAACCAGGCAAAATGCACCTAATATACGTTTTACCTGCGGTTTTTATAAAATCTCAAACCAGCATGGCGCAAATGCCAGCATCGCCTGGCAACGCACGCCGTCCAAGCTCAACTGTTCCTGCCCAGAATATCCAGCACCGTAAACCTAAGTGAGTAGACTTTTCGCGATCTGCCGAGCACACCCAAAACAGCCATCTCTGTGACCTGCGATTTTAGTAAGGCAGATACGCTTTGTGCTCGCCCTGCGCCAAAAAGTCTACTCACTTAGCTCGCAAGGCGTCCCGAGGGGACGATTCAGGTCAAAATAGCATACGAACGACGTGCTTCTTGCGGCGATTTGATGCCACAAGACAGCCAAAAACCTGCCAAAAAGGGACAGGTTTAGTTTGGTCGGTTTTATCTGGGGTTTTGCTGCATCCGCAGGTCAATCGCCTTGGTCATACACACCCAAAACAAAAGCCGCCGAGAAGGTATCCGCATCCTTCGCAGCGGCTTGCAACGTTTGCCCAGATAAAACCTGCCAAAATAAACCTGTCCCTAAATGGTAGGTTTGGGGAGGTCGGGGAACCAGGTTGGCTTAGGTTGGTTAGGGACGCGCTCGGCTAGGACCAACTCCATCCAGCACATGTCGTACCAGCGGCCGAACTTTTGGGCGCAGCGGTCAAAGGCGCCCACCAGGCGGTAGCCCATATGGGCATGGAAATCCTGACTGTTGTGCGTCAGATACTCGTCGTCCTTGTCGTGCGGCACGGCAATGAGCGCGCACATGTTGGTGATGCCCATCGCGATCAGGCATTGCTTGAGCGCGTCATGCAGCTTGCGGCCCAGCCCGCCGTGGCGCGCGTCGCGCGCCAGGTAGATCGATGTCTCGACCGACCAGTCGTATGCTTCGCGGCTGTTGAGCGAACTCACATAGGCATAGCCTACCGGACGCCCGCCCAGCTCCATCACCAGATACGGATAGCGTTTGAGCGTACGCTCGATGCGCCCGGCGAACTCCTCAACGCTCGGCACCTCGTATTCGCAGGTAATCGCCGTCTGGCGCACATACGGCTCATAGATGGCAAGCAACGCCGGCGCGTCTTCGGGCGTCGCCAGGCGAATCGCCGGCTCGGACATCTCGGTCATACAACCCTTCTCTCTCAAAAACAAAGGCCGCCTTGCGCCAAACCCAGCGCAAGGCGGCCCCTCGTCATTACATCAGGCTACAGGACAGCCGCCAGCGCGTCGATGTCCTCCTGCGTCGTGGCCCAGCTGGTGCAAAAGCGCACCACCGTGTGGGTATCGTCGTACTTTTCCCAGTACTCGATCGCCGCATGCTCGCGAATGCGGGCCATGTCCTCGTTGGGCAGAATCACGAACTGCTGGTTTGTGGGCGTCTCCAAAAAGAACTGGTAGCCGCGCTCGTGCAGCACACGACGCAGCGCCTGGGCCGTCTGAATCGCCTGTCGACCAATCTCAAAATACAGGCCATCGGTAAAGAGCGCCTCAAACTGCACGCCCGTCAGGCGGCCCTTGGCCAACAGCGCGCCGTGCTGCTTAATACGCGGAATGGGATGCGCCGGAGCGTGCATGCCGCAGAACACCACAGCCTCGCCGCAAAGCGCGCCGCACTTGGTGCCGCCGATGTAGAACACGTCGCACAGCTGCGCCAGCTCGGGCAGGGTAATGTCGCACTCATCGGCCGCCAGTGCATAGGCCAGACGAGCACCGTCCACAAACAGCGGAATCTCGCGCTTCTGGCACACCGCGTGAATCGCCGCGAGCTCGGCCTTGGAGTACAGCGTGCCGTACTCGGTCGATAGACTCACGTACACGGCGCCCGGGAATACCGTGTGCTCGTAGCTCTCGTTTTCGTAGAACACCTGGATATAGTTTTCGAGATCCTCGGCATGCATCTTGCCCTCGTAGCCGGGGATGGTGAGTACCTTGTGGCCACCAAACTCGATGGCGCCCGCCTCGTGGCAGGCAACGTGGCCGGTCTCGGCGGCGACCACGCCCTCGTACGGCGCGAGCAGCATGTCAATCACCGTCGCATTGGTCTGCGTGCCGCCCACCAGCAAAAACACGTCGGCATTGGGAGCCTGACAGGCCTCGCGGATAAGCTGCTTGGCACGCTCGGTATGCGCATCGGTGCCGTAGCCGGGCTGCGGTTCCATATTGGTGTCGACGAGCGCTTGCAGCACCGCCGGATGTGCACCGTGGGAATAGTCATTGTTGAACGCGAGCATGGCAATCCTCTCTTACCAGGTATCGTCCAGATGATTCAGGTGGGGCTATTGTACGCCGTGAGGATAGGCAATGCGCGCGGCAAGACACTCAAGTGCCAGCACCAGGGCAAAGCCGCAGCTCACGTCACTCAAAAAGTGCGCTCCGATCACGATGCGGCCAAAAGCGACGAGCGCCGCAACCACAGCGGCAGCCCAAAAGACCACGCGGCGGCGCGACGGCCTTTCCTTAAAGGCCGCCGCGGGAAGCCCGGCGAGCATAAGGCCGATCGCCGCGTGCGCGGTGTGCCCGCTCGCGAACGACTTAAAGCCGTCCTTGATCACGCCGGCGGCAATATAGCTCCACTTATCGGGATTGCCGATTACCCACCACGGCTGAAAATTGAGCCCCGGCGTGACCTCGATCACGCGCATGCGCGGGCGCGACCACAGCGGCTTGACGATCACGTTGAGGATAATGGCCTGAGCGACCCACACGGCAAGCACCATCAACGCCCAGCGCGTGAGCTCGTCGGGATCGGTGTCGCGTGTGAGGCGGTAGGCGATAAGGTTGGCAGCGATGACCAGCACAAACGTCAGCACCAGCTGAAACGCGATGAGTTTGCCGCCGACACGCTGCGATCCGACAATCTCGTAGCCGAGCAGGCCCACGTTGATGAGAATGCCCAGCGCGGCGAGCCACTTGCTTGCCTTGGAATCGGGGCGCACCGCTCGCACGAGCATAACGCCCGCGATGCTCGCCGTCAGCTCAAACGGTAGCTCGCCCGCCGCCTCGACAAAGCGACCGTACATGCTGCCGATGTTGAACAGCGCGCTCGAAATCTGATAATCGAAGAAACTGCCCACGCCCAGGCAGAGGGCAAGGATAACCGCGATAGCAGCGGCGTCTTTCTTATAGATGTACCCGAACATGCTTTCCTTTCGATGGAACCAGATTGCCCAAATGGGGCGTTTGCAGCGTCGACCCGTTAGTCATCGTCGCTCGCGCCCAGCTGCTGCAGCAGCATGAGCGCAGCCGCCACCGGGCCGGTGCCGTCGTTGGCATCGAGGCCGCGACCCAGGCCGCTGCCCGCGCCGGCGCCCGCCTTGTAGGGCACGGAGAGCTTGCGACTCTTGGGAAAGTTCACCGCGCCATAGCGATTCTTGAACTCAAAGGCTACCTTCTTGGGAACGTCAACCCCCAGGAAGGTAATGCGCCCACCGCTGAGCGTGACGCTCTCGAGCCCCAGGCGCTCGCCGCGAATGCGGATGCGCGCGCGGTTGAACAGGTTGAGTCCCGCCAATGGCAGCTCACCATGCGCAGCCTCGGTCTCCTCCTGCACCTCGTCGACACTCTCCAGGTCCTCAGCCGCCGCGAGCTTGCGGTACACGAGCACACGCTGGTCCACCGCCGGCATGTACTCCTCGGACAAGAAGTAGTCGGCCGGCAGGTTGATGCCCACGCTCGCCGCCTCCACGCCGGCATCGTCATCGCCGCGCGCCTCGGCCACGGCCTGTCCCAGCATCTGCGTAAACAGGTCGAAGCCCACGCTCGACAGGTTACCGTGCTGTTCGGCACCCATAAGCGAACCGGCGCCGCGGATCTCCAGGTCGCGCATGGCGATGCGCATGCCGCTGCCCAGGTCCTGGAACTCGGAAAGCGCGGTCAGGCGTGCCGTGGCCTCCTCGGTAAGCGGCAGCTCGCCGGGGAACATAAAGTACGCGTATGCCTGCGTGGCTGAGCGGCCCACGCGGCCCTTGAGCTGGTAGAGCTGTGCCAGGCCCAGGCGCTGCGAGTCCTCGATGATGAGCGTGTTGGCGGTCGCGTTGTCGATACCGCTCTCCACGATGGTCGTGGCGATGAGCACGTCAATCTTCTTGGTCGCCAGAAACCTCGCCAAGAGCGTGACTGTCGAATAACCGGCATCCGGCGAGGGGCATCCCGACCGTCGCCGGATACCTCCCAAAGG